>JAEZQN010000214.1 GCA_023441145.1 Bacillota bacterium | reverse complement strand
CAAATCAGGTACTAATACTTCCATACCTCGTATTTCTTTGCCTTCATAACTATTTTTCACTGGGAGAGTTAAGGTCTCTATCTCGTCTGTATCTATCTCCATAATCGTCTTAATTAAAGAGAACATCTCGGATTGGGAATAATCAGTCTGTACTAACCTAAGTATATCTGGTGCAGTACCTAAAATTTCTAATAAATTCTGACTCTTATATTTGTCAAACACCTGCGTTAAAATGTGTTTTTGCCTCCAGACACGACCAAAATCTGAACCAATCCCATCCGCTGTTGGCACTTTACGTATTCTTGAATAACCAAGTGCTTGACTTCCATTAAGAAAATGAGTTCCTGCAGTCAGGTCTCTTGAATTAGGATCAAGAATATGATTGGATTCGTTTAGCCACTCTGCTTCTTCTGCAGTTAAGGTAACTTCTACGCCACCTAGCTCATCTATAACATCAGTAAAACTATTAAAATCAACCTTCACATAGCCATCTACCTCAATATTAAAGTTTTCCTTAATAGTTTCCTCTAATAATGGGATATCTCCAGTTCGATAAGCTGTATTGATACGATTATCTTTAAAACCAGGAATTTGCACATATGTATCCCTCATTATAGAAGTTAATTTTAAAGAATTGGTGTTCGTATTTATAGTAGCAAGCATAACAACATCAGTACGTCCTCTTGTACCACCCAGTTGATTTTCTTCAGCACATAAAAGTATGTTCGTAATACCCTCTACTTTCTTAATCTCTCCATACTTCTTCCATATAATTGAGTCTGGATCTGCTGATTGATACCCTTGATTCTCACCGTCTGTATCAAATTCTTCCTCCTGATAATCTACCTTGCCATCTGCAAAATCCTTATGATTAATATATCCAAGGATATGCCATCCATAGGACAGAATGAAGATAATGAAAGCCACAACGGCGCTTGAGCAGCCTATGAGAATCTTAAAACGTAAAGAGTGTTTCTTTCTTTTATCTCTATTATTATCGATGTCCTTACCCTCTGTAAACGACACCTCTTCTTTATTTTCTAAATCAGTATGAATAATATCATCCTGTTCACTGTCATTCGTTATATTGTTACCATCTTCCATCATAACTTTTCTCAATTCTCCTCTTCTTTTTAGTGTTTGCTAGATACTTCCATGTCCAGTATTCACCATTATAGCACATTTTTTAGAAAAGAAAACTGAGTTTTTAAATTATTAAACGATTAATTAGATTTTCTTAAGATTTGGTTCTCGTCAATATGAATATCATAAGAAATAGACTCCATATAAGCATTAAACTCCTTAACTTTCTTTGGATCAGTAACCATAGACGTCAATCCTTTTACTGCTTCACAAGGATACATAGCTAGCTGCATACCACCATCTCCGTCAATAACTAACTTAATCATAGCAGTTTCTGTCGTTTTCCTACTAAATATAAAGTTACCAAGACTATATACAATCGGCTTATCTTTATAGAACTCTACCCCTTGAAGGCAGTGAGTATGTGCTCCCACCACAATGTCTGCACCTGAATCTATATACTGTTTTCCCATATTCTGTTGATAGGAAACTGGTCGCTCCTCATGCTCCACACCCCAATGCACATACACAACAACATAATCTGCCTGGGTTTTTGCCTCTTTAATGAGTTCACAGGTTGCTTCTGGGTCATAAGTAGAAAGCATTCCTGGTCTAGTAGAGGTAGCATTCCATTCCACTACAGGAATTACCCTAGTGGCACCAATAAAGGCGATGCGATGTCCATTGATATCAAAATATTGAATTTGTTTTGCTTGGTCAATGTTTTTACCTGCACCTACGTATTTTATTCCAACGTCATCTAAGGTCGTAAAGGTATCAAGAAGGGCATCTGTACCATAATCTAGGACATGGTTATTGGCCAAGGTGACGATATCCACTCCCATATCCTTTAATATACTAGCGTACTCCGGACTAGTTCGAAATGTATACTCTTTATCCTTCATAGGAGCTCCACGCTTACTAAACGGAAATTCCTCATTTATCATATTAATATCAGCATTATAAAGAAGCTCATAAAGATTCTCATCTAATAAACCCCGAATACCACCATTTTTATAATTGTTAATCATATAATCTGTGAGTAAAACATCCCCTGTAAAAGTGATAACTGTATCTTTTTTAGGAGTTGGTGTTACAGTCGATTCAGGAGTTTTTGTGGCTGGTACCATAGACTCACTTACTACTGGTTTGTTTGTTGCTATTTGTTCTTCTGGTTTGGTACTTTGGGCCACTTGATTTTCTTTATCATCTTCTTTAGTAGCAAAATAAATTCCTACTACACCAACAGTAACAAATAGTAGCACGATATCTAAGATTAATACGATTTTTTTTGCTTTCTTCATACTGCCTCCATGTCCTATGTAAACTGGCAAGCAAAGCCTTGCCAGTAATTCTATTCTTATTTTACTTACTTAAACGTTCTAATATTTTCACAATATAATCGAAAACACGTACGGTAGAGCTTATACTTAATCGCTCCTTAGGTGTGTGTACATCAAACATATCTGGCCCAATGGAGACAATATCTAGACCTGGTATTCTATCCGAAAAAATACCACACTCTAAACCAGCATGTATGGTTTCTACAATAGGTTTACGGTGAAATTGCTCTTCGTAAAGCTCAATACATAACTCTCGAAGTTTTGAATCATGCTTATACTCCCAAGCTGGATACTCACCCATAGTCTTATATTCCCCACCTAAAAAGTTAGTAAAGAATGCAATCTTCTCAGACAGGTATGCCTTGTAGGTTGCTACTGAGCTTCTTACAGAATAGCTAAATAATGCTTGATCTACATCCACTTTACAAATACCAAGATTTAAAGAGCTTTCCACTAAACCTTCAATGTCTGCACTCATTCTCTGAATTCCATTTGGTACATAGGAGATAAATAATAGCACTTTCTCAAAGCTCTCTTTGTTTAGGCAAGGGTATTCACCCTTTTCTCCAACACTTATTACCATCTCAAAGTTTGGCTCACTACTAGCCAACTCTTTTTGGTATATACCCTTTAACGTCTCCATACTGTTTACAAAAGCCTGTACTTCATCCTCATTTACTACAAAGGTAAGTTTAGAAACACTAGGTATCGCATTATCCTTTTCACCACTTTCCATATTGCATAAGGAATAAGAATGGCTACGTAAAGACATCATCATTCTTGCGGACAAAAGAGTCCCATTGGTACGGTTTTTCGTAATGTCCACTCCACTGTGACCACCATTTAGTCCCAATAAACAAACCTTTACCTCAACTCCGGCTTTCATTTCTTTTTGCATTGTAAACGTAGCACTTGAGGTCATACCTCCTGCACAACCAACTAGTATACTAGACTCCTCTTCAGAATCTAGGTTAATCATATACTTTGCTTTGAGGGAAGATGTATCTAGAGCAGTTGCTCCTAGTAAACCAATCTCCTCATCTGTAGTGATAATCACCTCTAATCTTGGGTGTAAAAACTCCTCACTATCAAGGATTGCTAACGCATAAGCAATAGCAATGCCATTATCTCCACCTAAAGTCGTTCTATCAGCTCGAATAAAATCACCCTCTACCTGAAGAGTTAAGCCTTCCTTAATAAAGTCATGAGTAGAATCAGGATCCTTTAAACAAACCATATCCATATGTCCTTGAAGGATTACTGTATCTTGAGATTCACAGCCTTTTGATGCCTCTTTAACAATCACTACATTAAGAGCTTCATCCTGAGTATAAGTAAGACCTCGATCCTTTGCAAAATCTACCAAGTAATCACTGATCCCTTTGTTGTTTCTAGAACCTCTTGGAATACTACTTATTTCCTCAAAAAAGTGAAATACCTTCTTATAATCTATATTTTTTATTGCATCTGTCATATATTATCTCCAATCGTTTGTCTTGTTTCTTTTATCCTTAGTTGTAAACAAAATTCTAGGATTTAACTAATTATACTATTATAGTTCCCCCACTTGCAATGGATATATGCAAAAGGCAACTATGTTGACATGTATCTGTTATCACCCCAACATAATTGCCTTTGACTATCTCATTAATTTTTAAATGAATGAATAGGTGCAGGAATTCTACCACCACGATTAATGAACTCCTCACAGCTAAACTTATTTACTGGCATAATTGGAGCGTATCCTAACAACCCACCAAATTCTGCAGTATCACCCACATTCTTACCAATAACAGGAATAATACGAACTGCTGTAGTTTTTTGGTTCACCATACCAATAGCCATCTCATCTGCAATAATTCCAGAAATAGTAGAGGCTTTCGTATCACCAGGTATAGCTATCATGTCAAGACCAACGGAACACACACAAGTCATGGCCTCTAATTTTTCTAAAGATAGAGCACCAGCCAGAACAGCATCAATCATACCTTGATCCTCACTAACAGGGATAAATGCACCACTTAAGCCGCCCACGTAGGAGCTAGCCATAACTCCTCCCTTTTTCACTTGATCATTAAGCATAGCTAAAGCTGCTGTAGTACCAGGTGCACCTGCATGCTCCAAGCCCATTTCCTGAAAAATCTCAGCGATACTATCTCCTATTGCAGGAGTTGGTGCTAGAGATAAATCAATGATACCAAATGGAACATTAAGTCTCTTAGATGCTTCAAGAGCAACTAATTGCCCAACACGAGTTATCTTAAAGGCTGTCTTTTTGATAGTCTCACACAAAGTACCAAAATCAGCACCTTTACAACTTTCAATCGCTTTTTTCACAACACCAGGACCACTTACTCCAACATTGATAATAGCGTCTCCTTCTGTCACTCCATGGAAAGCACCTGCCATAAAAGGATTATCATCAGGAGCATTACAAAATACAACTAATTTAGCGCAGCCTAGGCTGTCCTTCTCTTTAGTCTTTTCAGCAGTCTCAAGAATTATCTCTCCTAACAACTTAACGGCATCCATATCGATTCCTGTCTTAGTAGAACCAACATTTACAGAACTACAAACCAGCTCTGTTTCAGCCATAGCTTGAGGGATACTACGGATTAAGTATTCATCACTTTTCGTCATTCCTTTGGAAACCAAAGCGGAATATCCACCTAAAAAGTTAACCCCAACCTCATGAGCTGCTCTATTCAAGGTTTTCGCAATGGATACATAATCCTCTGGGCACTTACAAGCACTAGCACCCACTAAAGAGATTGGTGTAATGGAGATTCGTTTATTGACAATAGGAATTCCGTATTCCCTTTCTATCGCCTGACCCGTTGAAACAAGGTCTTTCGCCATTGTTGTTATCTTTTTATAGATTTTTTCATTCAAACGGTCCAGATTCTCGTCTGCACAGTCCAACAAACTAATACCCATTGTAATGGTACGAACGTCCAGATTCTCCTGCTGAATCATTTTATTGGTCTCTAATACCTCATATATATTAATCATAGCAGTTATCCTTCCTTATATTCTATGCATCTTATTAAAGATATCCTCGTGTTGGGAGCGAATGATTACTCCTATTTCTTCTCCAAGTTCCTTTAATTCATCTGCAATGACGTCCGATTGTTTCACAGCACCATTGGCATCCACTACCATCATCATATTAAAATATCCATCTACGATAGTCTGAGAAATATCATTAATATTTATATTATTATTTGCTAAGTACGTACATACCTTAGCAATGATACCTACACTATCCTTTCCTACAACCGTAATAATTGTTTTCTTCATGCAAATCTCCTCCAATATCATTTCTTGTCTATACATTAAATTAATTTCTTTAACAAAATTACTTTAAAAATAACCCTATACGGCGACAAAGGAGGATGGTTCTTCTCTCTTTGCAACACTTAGACTACAACATTCAAGTATATTTGACTTAAATTGCTCTAGTTCATATTTAACTGTTTCATATGCTAGATCTGGGTAATTATTTTCCTTGCTCAGATGTCCAAGAATAATATTCTTTAACCCTTCATGGTAGATTTGACAGAGAAGTCTTCCAGAATTCTCATTAGAAAGATGTCCTAAATCACCTAAAATACGTTTTTTCAATACGTAAGGGTATCCTCCTACTTGAAGCATATGCACATCATGATTTGCTTCAATTAACAACGCATTACATCCTGTTAGCTTATTAACAATATAATCATTATAGCTTCCCAAATCTGTAGCTATGCCAATTTTATTATTGTTATGAACAAAGGTATAGGCAACTGGATTAGATGCATCATGGGAAATAGAAAACGGATTAACAACTATATCATCTATTACAAACTCTACATCAGGTTCTATAACGTGAAGCAGATTCTGTGGAACATGTCCAACAGTACTTGTATGCAACATGGCATTAATCGTTTCAGCAGTACCATAAATAGGCACTTTGTACTTTCTAGCTAGAACACCGACTCCTTTTATGTGATCACTGTGTTCATGTGTAATCAATAACCCTCTTAGTTTCTCTGGATTAATATCCATTGCAGTAAGACCTTCAATTACTCTTTTACCACTAATCCCGGCATCCACCAGTAAACTAGTATCCTCATTGCCTACATATATGCAATTGCCACTGCTCCCACTGGCTATACTATATAAATTCATTTTAATTATCCTTCTATTCCTTTTTTATCTATGACATTATAACATAACATTTCTGACAGTGCTATAGAAATTATGAAAAGAGATTGCTGACGCAATCCCTTTCATGTTGTCAATATTTCCTTGTCAAATTTATTTTCTATTGACTAACCTTTGAATTTCATCACTATCAATTGTAATACAGCCACGCCCACATTGTTTAGAATAATACATTGCCCAATCTGCCCTACTGAATAACTCCTCTGGGTTTTTACAGGTTTCTGGATAAGAGGTAAGTCCCATACTAACATCTATTTTTACAGGACCTGAAGCATGTTTTAACTGGGTATTCTTAATTCTCTTGTGTAGCTTTAGTATAATATTATAGGACTCTTCTACATTCTTATTTTTGAATATAATAACAAATTCATCACCACCATAACGACCAATAATTCCATCGTTTTCTTTGGCTACGGTCCATCCAATCTTAGCTATGGCCTGTATAGCAACATCACCAAACAAATGACCATAGGAATCATTTATACTCTTAAAATAGTCTATATCAAACAATACGACGGATACACTTTGGTTATTGCGAACAGCTTCCTTGATGGTTTCTTGAAACATTTTAGTCAGAAATCTTCGATTGTAGATACCTGTCAATCCATCACGAATTGCCATACTTTCCATCTTCTTATACAAACTAGCATTATCTAATGCCACTATAAACTGAGACACGATGGTTTCGTAAAAGGTCTTATTATCATAGAAGTAGTCGTAGGTGGTGTGACCTACATATAAAGCCCCAATAATTCTTTGATTCTTTAAAAAAGGAACAATCAATATGGAACCTAAGGAACTATCTTTTAGAAAGTCATATCGATTTCTCACATGATTATCAACATATGTATTACCGTCTCTAATGTACGGATCGAAGCAATAATTCTCTATATCATTGGATAAAAGTTGTATGTAGTTATCATCATGATTTGTCTTAATTTTATAAAGCACTTTACTATTAAAGGCAGAATTCGGATATAATACAATAGCACAAACATCAACCTCCATTTTTTCAAGGACTGTTTGAGTAATAAGTTGCATAACCTTTTCTAACTCCAATGAGGAAGAGATGTAAGAGATAATTTGATTTTGAATCATCATCTCAGCATTGACACTATTTATTTTCTGATAAGCAGCCTCTAACTTTACCTTCTGCACACCCAATAGTTCATTTGCTTTTTTCACCTTTTCTTGATTCTCACTTAGGGCATCATTGGTTTCTTTTACACTGTTTACCATACGTTGTAACTGCAGCCTTTCTTGATTATTCTTTTTTAAATACTCCGTAAACAATCTTGAAATATAGATGCAGGCTATGGACAAATTTGCAAAAAATAAATAAATAAAGACAAAGTGATCTTCAATCTTTTCAAATAAAGCATTGGATACTAGCGGCACAAACGTCATAGATAAAACTAAAGTGATAAAACAAAGACTTCTTTGTAATCCATCAAAGGGATCAAAGATAAAGTAGCACTCAATAATAGATACTAATAATGCCAGCAATCCATACGCAAAATACATAGAGCTATAATCAATAGAACAACACATAATACCTATGGATGTTATAATCTGTAGATATCTAAGTATAGCAAAACAAATGATCTTAATATCCTCTCGTACATTAATGTATCTTGAAAATAGAAAATCTAATAGAATAAAAGGCACAACTATGTAGAGTGGTAAAACAGTGACATCATTAATATCCACTATTAACTGAAATGTCACAATACCAGTTGCAAATATTAACCAAATGAAATTAAGAGAAGTAAACCTTTTTTGTAGCTCTAATCGCATTTCTAGCGCCATTATTACTCCCTCCAGAATAATTGTACTTGATCTCCTTTTTCAAGTGCTGTGGTAAAATCAGCAGGTTCTTCATTGACCATAATTACTAATTTTTTCTTTGTTGCCAAAGAAGTATCAAACGGATAAACCTCTAAGATATCCACTAGTACATAACGCTCTTTTTCTGTTAGTTCAACCTTTGTACCATTTACTTCTACCCAAAAGTTACTCTCTTCCACTACAACTTCTTCACTATCCGAGATACTACTAGAGGTATCCTTAGAGACTTCTGGTATGGTAATCACATAATGCTCAAATAACTTATTATCGTATTGACCTTCTACTCCATTTACTTCAATATTCATCTGATAATCAATATCCATAAAATCTAGCAGCCAGTCCAATGTATAATAATTTAATACACTTACCTTGTCTTGTTGATTAATTTGATAGCTGTAATCTACAAGCTCTTTGTTAACCTCTACACGACGAGGACATGAGATTTCTATACCATTTACAATTAATACAAGTGGTTGTTTTACCTCTTCCAAATCACCAACCAATTGACTTGCATCTTCTCCCGGCTGTGAAATCGTGATTTCGATGACATCATGAAGACTTATTGGCGTTGACATATTAGCTTCTTTTTTATTTACATATATGCTGGACCCCTCTCCAGGAAGCCCTCGAACAATCTTCTGCTTTCCATTTAACTGATACTCTAAAGCACTACCTCTCTTTGGAAATAAATCCAAAGTAGAAATTCCATAGGCTGCTGTAGCATCAAGAACTGTTAAATGCCCATTGTCATAAAGCTTGATTATTTCACCGTTTACTGTAACAAAAACAAAATTATTGCGTTTTTCATAATAGTTCAGACAAATTCCAACAGGTGTTACTATGAGAGAATCCTTTTTTAGGCTGGTATTAACAAAATCAACCATTCCTAGTACTTCTTGTCCACGTAAGGCAACTCTGTCCTTAGCAAGTCCAAGATATTCTCCTAAAGAATCTATAAACGCCGGTAGCTTACCACCGCCTCCTACAACAAATACAGCACTAACAGCTAATCCACCATTAAGTTCGATGATTTTATCCGCAATTTTCTTTGTTATTAAGCGAATAATATCATCCACCTCACTTACTACTTCTGAAACCATTAATTTATGAGAGATCCCCATAATATCCTTATAGGATACCGATTTTTTTCTTAAGCAAGCTTGTTTTATCTTCTCGGCACATTTAAAATCCACCAAATACTTTTTAGCTATGTACTCCGTAATTTCATCCCCTGCAAATGGTATCATACCAAAAGCAATAATACTTCCATCTCTAGTAATCGAAATATCACTAGTACCAGCACCTACGTCTACTAAAGCAAGGTTAAGTAAACGGATTTGCTCTGGTATTGCAACCTCCATTGCAGCAATCGGCTCTAAAGTAAGATTGGCAACTGTTAATCCAGCATTCTCTACACTAGTGTATAACCCATCAATTACTTCCTCTGGAAGGAAGGTAGCAAGAACCTCAGCACCTATTTTACTTCCCTTGTGACCTTCCAAAGATAGCATAATATAATCATTAATAGTATAGTTAACTACGGAATATCCCACACAGTAATACTTAAAATTGTCATTTTGCTCCTGCCTCTTCAACTGCTCATAGGCTTGCTCTATAGCAAGCATTTCTAAGGAATGAATATACTCCTTGGTTATAACAGTTTCTGTCTCAAATGTATAGTCTACAGCTGTAGTAACTGTCTTCAATACACGTCCCGCTGCTGCTATACAAACATCCTTTAAGACAATATCAAGCTGGCTTTCTAATTCTTTTTTGACCTCACGAATCGTATTGCTTACTGCAGCTATATCATGAATCTGCCCATCTAGCATGGCTCTTGTCTCGTGTTCTTTGGATATTTGTCCTATAACTTGAAACCTATTCTCGCTATTTTTATAACCTACTGTACCTACGATACTTCTAGTACCGATATCCAATCCAAACACATACTGATTCGGATTCTTCGTTACTTCCATACAAAGCCCCCATGTTCCGTATTAAAAACCTAATCATTATACAATAAATTATACCATAGTAGTTACAAACACTCTAGCATATTTTGTAATTGTTTATCGATATTATTCAAATCTTCATTGTTTTCAATGATATGTGTAGTATACCTACGAAACTCCTTATTAGTCATCTGATTTTCTAGTATTGAGTCGATTTTTTCATCTGTGTATCCACGACTCTCCTTTAATCGCTTTCTTCTTATTTCCTCGTCAGCAACTACTACAAAAACCTCATCGCAGAATTTATGGTAATTTACCTGAAATAATAAAGCAGTTTCCACTACTACATACTTATACTGCTCTAACTTTCTAACTCTTTCGATTTCCTCTAGAATCAATCGTTCCACATAAGGATGGGTTAAGGAATTAAGTAGTTCCAACTTTTCACTATTATGAAATACTTCTCTGGCCAGCTTCTTACGATCTATTCTCTTTTCATCATCTAATACCTTTTCTCCAAACGCATCTACTACAAGAGAATAGCTTACCTGCCCTGGTTCCATCAGTTCCTTTGCTACCTCATCAGAAAAAATAACGTAGGCGTTATAGCTTTCCTGTAACAGGTTTGCTACAGTTGTCTTTCCACTTCCTACGCCTCCAGTTAATCCTATTACCTTCATTCTCTCACCTAACTTCTTCCATCTATTAAGACAAATTTCTCATATATTTGTTTCAGAATCAAGAGTTTTACAAGCAAAACTCTCCGTCCACCATAGGTCACAGCATCCATACTATCCTAAACATTAAAAATAATAAGGAATCCTACTGAAGGGATTCCTTATTTTCAATTATTTTGCCTCATACCAGTTGTTGCCCTGGTTAACCTCAACTACAAGTGGAACAAGTAAGTCTGCTACCTGTTGCATCTTAGTTTTCATTATTTCTTTTACTTCTTCAATCTCAGTATTGTGAGCTTCTACGAGAAGTTCATCATGAATTTGAAGTAGAAGTCTAGAACGAAGTCCTCTCTGTTTTAGTTCCAAGTTTACACAAATCATAGCCAGCTTTATAATGTCTGCAGCTGTTCCCTGGATTGGAGAGTTCATCGCTACTCTTTCCCCAAAACTTCTTTGCATAAAGTTACTGGAGGAGAGCTCTGGAATTGGGCGTTTTCTGCCATATATGGTTTTGGAATAGCCCTCTTTCTTTGCAAACTCTACAATATCAGTTAAGAATTGCTTTACTGCAGGGTAGGTTGCAAAATAACTAGCAATATATTGGTCTGCTTCCTTCTTTGTAATGCCCAAATCCTGGCCAAGACTAAAGCCACCGATACCATAGATAATACCGAAATTCACCGCTTTGGCATTTCTTCTTTGCTGGCTTGTAACTTCATTAAGAGGAGTATTGAATACCTGACTGGCTGTGATACGGTGAATGTCTTCATCTACTTGGTAAGCCTGAATCAGTCTTTCATCTCCTGACATATGAGCAAGAACTCTTAATTCAATCTGAGAATAATCGGCATCTAAAAAGACATATCCCTCTTCTGGTATAAATACCTTACGTATCTGTCTACCAAGTTCCATACGAATCGGTATATTTTGTAGGTTTGGCTCTGTACTACTGATTCTTCCCGTGGCAGTAATGGTCTGATTAAACTTTCCATGTATTCTACCATCATCACTTATATAAGCCGCCAATCCATCTGCATAGGTGGATTTTAATTTCGTAAGCTGACGATATTCCAATATATCTGCAACTACTGGATACTCATCTTTTAATTTATCTAAAATATCCGCATTAGTGGAATAACCAGTCTTCGTCTTCTTTCCAAATGGAAGCTGCATTTTTTCAAACAAGATTACACCCAGCTGCTTTGGAGAATTAATATTAAATTCCTCGCCTACTGCTATATAAATCTGCTTTTCTAGTTCCGCAATACGAACCACCAAATGATCTCCATACTCCTTTAGCGCTTCCTTATTTACTCCTATTCCTCTGACTTCCATGTCATACAATGTATAAACCAAAGGCATCTCAATGGTAGTAAACAATGTGAGCATATCTTCCTGCTCTAAACGAGTCCTTAAAACCTCATAGGCCTTCATAGCAACATAGCTCTGATAACAGCTCCATTTTATAAAAGTCTCTAAAGAGTCCTCCATCATCTTACTTATGCTTGTTTTCCCAAATAGCTCCTCACGGCTTGATACTGTCATTGCAAGATAATCTCTAGCCACATCATCATAGTGATAGGTATCCTTAAGTGGATTTAACAAATAAGCTGCAATGGTACAGTCAAATAGGTTGCTTTTCTCGTCTGCCTTCATATAGGTCAGCTGTCTTTTTAGTCCAATCACTGATAATAGCTTGTTTTGTTCGATGAGGTGGTTAACCTTGTTTAGCAAATATACTGTTGTAATAAAGCCTTCTGGAACAATCACTGCAACAGTGGTCTCATCCATTGCAATAGAAACACCGTAAACATGTCCTTGGTCTTCTATTAGCTGACAACCAACAACTCCATTACAACCTTCTATCTTAGCAAAATAGCTTTCTGCTTCATTGAAATCCGTAATACATACAAAATGTTCTTCTATGTCATTACTTACCTGCGCAGTTTCAGAGAATCTAGCTAACATATTTTTAAACTCTAAACGTTTCAAAATGCGGAAGGCTTCCTCATTATACATATCTGTAAAAGTAGCCTCTTCGATCTTATAGTCTAGCTCACAGTCTGTCTTAATCGTTGCAAGTGTTTTACTCAACTGTGCTAACTCATAATTGTCTCTTAGGTTTTCCTTTGCCTTTTTAGGAAGAACCTCCTCTATATGGGCATGAGCATTTTCAATGGTCTCAAATTCTTTTAAGATTTTAGTTGCTGTTTTTTCTCCGATTCCAGGAACCCCTGGAATATTATCAGAAGCATCTCCCATTAACCCTTTTAAATCAATGATTTGGGCAGGGGTAACTCCATATTTATCAATAACATCCTGTGTATGATAATCCTCAATCTCCGTACCGGTTCGTTTAGTTTTTGGAATCCTGATTTTGATATGCTCAGATGCCAACTGTAATAGATCACGATCACCAGAAACTAGGCTTACTTCATACCCCTTCGCTTCTCCTGTTCTTGCAAGAGTACCAAGGATATCATCCGCCTCGAAGCCTGGTCTTTCAATTATTCTAATATTCATAGCCTTTAAGACATCCTTCATAACAGGAATCTGTTGTCTTAACTCATCTGGCATTGGCTTTCTAGTACCCTTATACTCCTTATACATCTCATGTCGAAAGGTAGGAGAACTAACATCAAAAGCTACTGTTAAATAATCCGCTTTTTCCTCCTCCATGATTTTAAACATAATATTTAAAAAACCATAAATTGCATTGGTATGCAAACCTTCTGAATTGGACAAATCCGGAATCCCATAAAAGGCCCTATTTAATATACTATGTCCATCTATTAAGAGAAGCTTCTTACTCATATATGTTTGTTCCTCCTTGTATCTAAATACACTATTGTTTCTGCTTTCCCTAATGCTACTTATCCATTAGTGTACTAATATCAATATTAGTATGGGACAAGGTTTCATAATCAATCCCATAATTTAATTCTAAATACTCGTCCAGAATAGTCTTACGATTATCAAAAAAATAAGTGGGTAAGCTAAACTCACTTTCACCCTCACTTCGGTAAATTAATTTTTCTTGAACTTCTTCTAAATTAATGCTTAATGTACTAACCACCATAACAATAAAAAGCAATAGAACAAAGGATACTCTTCTAAATATATGAAAACTGCGAAAACGTCTTATTTTCTCTTCATTACTCTGCAGAGTATTCAAAAATTCTTCATGATAGTTTACTGCTATATTAGCGTCCTCATCCAAACGCCTAAAACCTTGAAAAACTATATAATATACCTCTAACTCCTCCATGCAATCAGGACACTGCTCAACATGCAGTAGAAAATCTTCTAATGTATTCACATCCAGCTCATTATGAATGTATTTATTAATCATAGCCTGCGCTTCATGGCAATTCATAGAACGACCTCCTTTTGCATATGACACCATTATACCCTTTTCCTATGCAAAACTCAACGGAAATGAATCAGAGTTTTACTAGCAAAACTCTTCGCCTAAGGTGGGTCGTGAAAACGACAATATCTATACCACCACAGTGTGATATCGGCTTTCTGTCTATTAGAAAGCTTTTTTTCTGTATAGGATTTGCAAAGTAACTCCTATACAAAAAAAAGAGGATGCCCTAAGAATATTATATAATATCCTTAAAACACCCTCTTACTATCTAGCAATAGTAATAATTAAGCTTTTTTATTCTTTTTTATAACAAGAATACTCGCACCTAATAAAACAAGCATTGCACCTGCGAAATAGAATACATCTGCAGAAGTGGTTCCTGTATCAGGAAGATCTGCTCCTCCTTGTGGTGTATCATTATCTGGAATAATAATAGTAGGTTCTTCTGATGGTTTCACTGTTGGTTTTACTGTTGGTTTTACAGTAGGATCAACGTTACCTTGTGGAACTTCTGGATCTGAAATGATTAAAGTTTGTACATAGGTTGCTTTTACTGTAATATTTTCAGTTACATTAGTAAAGCTTCTATCCCATCCATTAAAGGTATAAGAATAGGTAGCATCAGAAGCCTTAGCAGGTGAAGTTCCGCCATATGTAGCATCCTTACCATATTCTACTGTATCAGTATCTAACACAGTTGTTCCATTCTCATCTACGAAGGTAACAGTAAAAGTCTTAGGTGAAGAAGTCATTTTTACATCTTCATTCTTCATTACGTTAGTATAGTTGCCATCCCAGTCACTATAATTCTTAGAAGCTTCCGTAGTAATAGTTGGTGGAGTTGCAGACTTGCCATACTCTACTGTTTCTTCCTTAATTGGAGTACCATTCAAGTAGAAGGTTACAACATATGTCTTAACAGTTGAAGTCATATTTACTTCTTCATCTTCAGTCACTTCTTCGTAATTACCAACCCATTCACTATAGTTCTTAGAATCTTCCGTAGTAATAGTTGGTGGGGTTGCAGACTCTCCATACTTTACTGTTTGAGTATCTACTACTTCTCCATCTAATTTGAAGGTTACGATAAAGGTCTTAACAGTTGAAGTCATATTTACTTCTTCGTCCTTGATCACTTGAGTGTAATTACCAACCCATTCACTATAGTTCTTAGAATCTTCCATAGTAATAGTTGGTGGAGTTGCAGACTCTCCATACTTTACTGTTTGAGTATCTACTACTTCTCCATCTAATTTGAAGGTTACTGTAAATGTCTTATCAGAAGATGTCATATTTACTTCTTCGTCCTTGGTCACTTCTTCGTAATTTCCAACCCAATCGCTATAAGTCTTAGAATCTTCTGTAGTAATAGTTGGTGGGGTTGCAGACTCTCCATACTTTACTGTTTGAGTATCTACTACTTCTCCATCTAATTTGAAAGTTACGGTATATTTCTGTAATGCAGAACTATACTTTGCAACTACAACTTCATCCTCTTGCACATTTGTATACTTGCCATCCCATCCACTAAAGGTATATTTATACTGTTGTGTATCTGGAATAGAAGGATTTGTAGGAGGAGTAGCATTTCCACCCTTTTCTACATACTGAGTACTCAACACAGTACTACTACTATCTGCATTCTTAAATGTAACTCGATAAAACTCTAAGGCACCTTGATTAGATTTCACTGTAGAAGCAGTTGTTGAAGAACCGGAATCATTATACTCTTGATAATTCAATACTGACTTATCCACATCAATTTTGTTTCCAAAACCAATCTTTGATAAATCAACTTTGATATCGTAAGTCAAAGTATAACTACCTGTGTTTAATGTACCAATAGTCCATGTTACTACATTAGAAGCAACAGCTGCCGTACCTACACTAGCCTTTAATGTATCACCTAAAACTGTGTAAGGCACATCTGTACGAACATTACTAGAATTTAATACAAATAAGTCGTTCGCCTTTGAAGTTAACACACCATTCTCACCTGCAGCAATATCCTTAGATATACTTTGTTGAATACCAGAAAACGCTTTGGTAATCTCAGCCGCAGAAATACTAGAATTAAATGCTTTGGTTGAATCTGTTGCAATTGAATTTAATATTTGCTGAGCATTAGAATTCTTAGCCACATCAAAGCCAATAGTATATGAAATAATTCCTTTAGACTTTGCCTGGTTCCCTTCAAATATAGTTGCAACACCGTGATTTCCATCAACAGAAAGCGTCTTTTTTACAGATACATTATCTTCACAAAGTATATTAACCTCTTTACTAAACACGTTACGATCAAACGTATAGTTATAATTATTATTCACTAGGGAATTATAATCAACTTTAGTAACTTCATAAGTATATTTTACATCTGTTACATCATGTTTATTTCTGTTGCACTTACTAGTAACCTTTGTAATGGTAAAATTTGCATCAGTAATCTTGTAACTCAAAGTAGGGTCTCCATCACTTAGTAAAACCATATATTTGTTACCAACAGATTGTGCATCTAACAAATCTTCTGCACGCTTAATTCCTGCCTGAATATTAGTACCACTACCGTTACCAATGTTTTCAATACGATTATTAATTAAACTAATATCACTAGTAAAACCTACCTCTGTTGTGGCAGCATTGTTAAAGCTTACTACGGCAATCTTTACATTACCTCTTGGTGTACCATTTACCGTATCTTTCTCAATTAGAGTCTTTGCAAATTCCTTTGCTGCAGCTTTTGCATTTTTAAGTTTTTGATCATCTTTCATACTTATAGAAGCATCAATTACAAGTACAATATTTGTTGGCGTTACCTTTGTTTCATTATATGTACTTCCTTTTGCATCTACCTTAATAGTTACTGTAGCAATGCCTTGACTAAAATCTTTCCAAGCAACAGACTTTGTAACAGATACTTTGTCATCTGTGCTACCTTCTGCACGTACTATGCTATGATTTTGCAAAACAAATGATAACACTAAAATAACACATAAACCGAAAGACATGAACCTTTTCATTTTCTTCATTTATAAATCTCCTTAGCTTATTTTCGGATTAATTAAACATTATTGTTTAATTCGCTTACTTTTATTACGAGGTAAGCACCCTATTTTCAGCCTCGCTTTTTGAGGAAAACGTGGTTAACCTACTTGGCGATATAGGGCCAAGCTCCTGTTTTCAGCCTCGCTTTTAAGGAAAGCGTGGTTAACCTGCCTGTCATTCTGAGGATAGGCACCCATTTTCAGCCTCGTTTTAGGAAAACGTGGTTAACCTGGTTATCAAATGTTTACAACACAACAATCTCCAATATAAAAAATTGAAAATTCATCATAGCAAAGTATTAATGTTAAAAAACAACTTTACTCTTTGCTAGACAGTATTCAATTCTCAAGGTGCTTAAAGCTTAATCTATAACAAATCATATAAAATGATTTATTACTATGAGTATGTCTTTATAGTATATTTACTAAAGCATACCACATATTACCATATTGTTCAATTATTAATTAAAATTAACAGCCTTAAACATAATTAAATATATTTTTACATTAATAAAATACAAGAGGATGTAAAAAAACAGCTCTGACGAAATGCCATAGCGACATCAGATGATGTTACTATGGCATTTCTAGT
>JAEZQN010000177.1 GCA_023441145.1 Bacillota bacterium | reverse complement strand
CCTCTACACCTCGTGACCTTCAGTCACTCGGTGATGGACACTCGCCAAATACTACGTATTTGTTTATAACCGAATACCTCGTCTGCAGATGCAAGCATCTGATACGAGCTCTTCAGTTATAACAAGCACTGCGTGCTTGGCTCGTTGTATATCACGTACTGCGTGCTTGGCTCGTTGTATACACAAAAAGCCATGAAGTATCGTATTACAATACCTCATGGCTTCATTAAAAATCTCTATAAAATCTCTATAAAATAAAAAACACGGCACTTCCGCCATGCTAAACGACTCTCTAAAAATTATTATTGGGGTTGGGAAGCATATTGTAAGACAGATATAAAAGGACAGACTTCTAGCAGGACTAAAAACCTTTCCTTTCAACTATTCAATTTATTGAACTATCTTACTTCAACAATTAACATGCAAATTCCCTTTCTATCTATATCATAAGTAGGGTACATCATTTACAAAATATTGTCAATACTTTAATCATATAACAAATTTTAAAAAATTTGTGACCTAATCCACTTCTGAATCGTGTTATGTATAAGGAGGTATGAAATGGACTCAACGATTGAACAGGTCTATGAGAAATATGCAGATATGCTTTTTCGTCTTGCCTATTCCATGGTATTATCCTCCCACGATGCGGAGGATGTGGTACATGATGTATATGCAAAATATCTTGCCAAATCTCCCTCTTTTCGAGATGAGGAACATGAAAAAGCTTGGTTTCTTAGAGTGACCGTCAACCAATGTCATGATTTCTCGAAAAAACAAGCCTATAGAAATTATACCCCCTTGGAAGAAGTAGTCGCTTCAGCAGCTACCACGGAAGATTTAGGGCTATTACCTGCAGTTTTATCCCTGGAGGAGAAGTATAAAACCGTTGTACTACTGCATTATTTTGAAGGATATTCTGTAGAAGAAATTGCATTTTATCTAAAACTATCAAATTCTGCTGTAAAGATGAGATTATCTAGAGGTAGAGAAAAGCTTAAAAATATGATTGGAAAGGAGAACGCCTATGTTTCATGAAAAAGAGATTACATTATATCAAAGTATCACTGCCCCCGACTCATTAAAACAAAGGGTGGTAAATACATCTAAGAAACCGGCTCCTAGACCATGGTATGCTAAGCGTATTCCTTTGGTTACTTCTGTTGCATCCTTGGTTATACTACTTTCCGCAGTATACTTAATGACTCTTTCCTCTCCAAACATGGTTCTTCTGGCTGAAGGTAATAAAATAGGTACCACTCCTATGGAGCTATCCTATCATTCTCCAGCTGCCAAGGCAAATAATTTGTATATGGACGATAACTCCTTTTTCACCATGCTTAAAATAGATGTTACTGGAAACACTACCATTACAGTATCTGGTGGAACCATTTACGACACAGAGAATAGCAACTATGCTGGCAAGAGTATCACGGTTGCTAAGGATACTAGCCTTTGCTGGACAGTTGACAATGAGACGAAGTCTGATTCCTTTCTACTGACAGCAAATTATGGCCACACCACAAACACGTATATTCTCGAAAAAAACAAAAAAACAGGGATATGGATGATATCCCAACAATAAACTTGGAGGAATTAAGAAATGAAAAGAATTGTAGCACTTGTATTAGTAACTATTATGTCCGCTTCCCTTTTTGTTGGATGCGGCCAAAAAAATGCAGCTGAGCCATCTCAGACACCATCTGCGAAACCTGCTTTAACTATGGACCTTACTCAAATCATGGATAAAATCTATGAAAACAAAAAAGTAGAATTAAACTTAGCTACTATTCCAGTAGACCTTACAGATGTAGACGCAGTGACTGCTTACACTGGATTAAAGGATGCTTCTAAGATTAAAGAGGTAGTTGTATCTGAGCCAATGATGGGTTCTCAAGCTTACTCCTTAGTATTAGTAAGAACAAATGACAGTGCTGACGCTGAAGCTGTTGCTGATGAAATGAAGACTGGCATTGACCCAAGAAAATGGATTTGCGTAGAAGCTGATGATCTTAAGGTTGCTACTTACGGCGATGTAGTAATGCTTATCATGGTATCCACTCAGTTAGCTGACACCGTTACTGCAGATGAAATCGTAAATGCATTTCAGACTGTAGCTGGTGGAACACTAGACTCCGTTAAATAAATTATGATATTTTCCAGTATACCATTCCTTTATTATTTTCTACCATTCACACTAATCCTTTATTTGGTTTCTCCAAAACGCCTTAAAAATGCCAGCTTGCTTCTGGCTAGTCTTGTCTTTTACGGTTGGGGAGAACCAAAATATCTATTGTTGATGGTAGTATCCATTTTAACAGGTTATGTATTTGGAATACTGATTGAACAATCTAAAAGTAAGAAAAGAGCCAGATTTTATCTGGTTCTTTCTTTACTAGTAAGTCTAGGTATTCTAGGCTTTTTTAAATACGCCGACTTTTTTATCACAAATGTCAATGCTGTAACAGGATTATCGATTCCTCTACTTTCCATTGCACTACCTATTGGAATTAGCTTTTACACCTTTCAGATTCTAAGCTATGGCGTAGATGTCTATCGAAAAGACGTCGCTGCTCAAAGGAATCTGATTGATTTTGCTACCTATGTCACCATGTTCCCACAATTAATTGCTGGACCTATTGTGCGCTATAGTGATATAGAAAGCCAGTTAAAGGTACGAAATTATTCCTTTGAACAGAGTTATGAAGGGATTCGCCGATTTATTATCGGCTTGTCAAAGAAGGTCTTAATTGCCAATCTACTAGGTGAGCTATGTAGTATTTTCAAAGATTCCGATGAGAAGTCCGTTCTCTTCTATTGGGTATATGCCATTTCCTATACTCTTCATATCTACTTTGACTTTTCTGGGTATAGTGATATGGCCATTGGACTAGGTCGTATACTAGGATTTTCCTTTCCAGAGAACTTCAATTATCCGTACATCTCTAAGAGTATTACAGAGTTCTGGAGAAGATGGCATATGTCCCTTGGTTCCTGGTTTAGAGATTACGTCTACATCCCCATGGGTGGAAACCGTGTTCCAATGAAAAGATGGTTTCTTAACATTCTTGTGGTTTGGATGTTAACTGGCTTTTGGCATGGTGCTAGCTGGAACTTTATTGTTTGGGGACTTTTCTTTGCAGTCTTTTTAATCTTAGAGAATCTGTTTTTAGGGAAGCTGTTAGCAAAAGCTCCTTCTCCTTTGGTTCACCTTTATGTCATGTTCCTAGTAACCCTAAGCTTTGTTATCTTTGATGCGGTTAACCTAGGCGAGGCTAGTGCTTATCTGTTAGCTATGGCAGGCGGAAAAGGTCTTCCATTTACAACTGTGGAAACCCTTTATTATCTAAAAAGCTATGGTGTGATTCTGCTAGTTGCCATAATTGGATGTCTACCAGTAGCTAAATGGAACAAGCTTAGATCCTTAAAGAATTCATATGTAGAAGCTTTGTACCTCTTAGGACTATTATTATTGGTGACCGCCTATTTAGTAGATGGTTCCTTTAACCCATTTTTGTATTTTAGATTTTAGGTGGTGTATATGAAGAAAAAACCTTATATTTTTGTATGCCTCATAGGCTCTGTATGGCTACTTCTAACGGTTGCCTGTCTAATCAAAAAGCCTTCTGGAACCTCTGACACAGAGAGAAGAGCTCTAGCCCAATTTCCTGCTTTCACTACAGAAACCTTATTGGAAGGAAAATTTGCTTCAGGGTTTGAAGACTATGCCACAGATCAATTTCCTCTCCGCAATCAGTTTAGTACACTAAAAGCAATGTGGCAATACTATGGTTTCTTACAGTCAGATAACAATGGGATCTACATTATGGACGGACATGCCGGAAAGATTGAGTATCCTCTAAAAACATCTTCTATTGAAAATGCCTGTGAGAAATTCACCTATTTATATGAGAAGTATATCAAAGATAAGAATTGTAAAGTGTATGCCTCAGTAGTCCCAGATAAAGGCTACTTTATGGCAGAGGAAGGTGGCTATCTATCTCTTGACTATGAACAGTTATTTACTATGGTAAAAGAGGGGCTTCCTTTTGCAACCTATATTCCAATTCAGGATTCTTTAGAGCTATCTGACTACTATAAAACAGATACCCACTGGCGACAAGAGGAAATTGTGGATGTTGCCAAGAAAATAGCAGATGCTATGGGGATAACTTCAAGGATTTCTTGGGACTTTACGAAAGTAAAAACAGACCAGCCTTTTTACGGAGTATACTACGGACAATCTGCTCTTCCTTTAAAGAGTGACACCCTGTATTATCTCACTAATCCTATTATAGAAGGTGCTACGGTGCATCATGCAGACACTAACGCCACTACAGCAGTTTATGATAAGGATAAGCTGGCTAGTAAAGACCCTTATGAAATGTTTTTATCGGGAGCTGCTCCAATTCTTACAATTGAAAATCCAGAATCGAAGGCAGAGAAGGAGCTTGTAGTCTTTCGAGATTCTTTTGGTAGTAGCCTTACGCCTTTACTCATAGAGGCCTACTCCAAAATCACTTTAGTGGATACTCGTTATATTCACAGCGATTTAGTCGAGGAGTATGTTGATTTTGATAATGCAGATGTGTTATTTCTTTATAGCACTTTAGTGTTAAACAACTCTACGGTATTGAAATAGGGATTAGATGATGGGGAGCATGTCGCTTGCTGGCAGGCTCCCCGTTTGGTTATATCGTCGGCTCAAGCAATGCCGTGAAAGGCAAGCTTTCGCATGGACCCCGCAGCGTAATGGTACATAAGGCCTGATGGCGAGGGAGGTTGTGAGGAGCTTTAAAAAATATAGGGTAGGGAGGAACGGGGATGATAGCTTTACGTGAGAAGAAGATATAGATCTTACGTAGGACACGCTTCGCTATAAGATAATAAGAGTCAAAAGTGCCGACAAAAGAATGCCGGCCTTTGTGACTCTTATCACCTTATCTGCAATGCAAGCATTGCAGTCCTACTTCAGGTTAGTTGGTTTTCATGTTTGCTCTTATAATTTTTAAAGAGATAACCGTTTTGACGCCATGACCAGGCCTAAGGACCAACGTGCTCAAACAGCCTTTCACGACATTGCTAGTCGCCTCCTTAAGTTTTGGTGGCTAAGTTGGAAGAGGTGATGGAGTGGAGTAGATTGGAAATTCGATTCTATAACTATGATTATAGGTGGAGATGGCTTCGCTATAAGACATAAGAGCCAGAAAGGTCGACAAACATGTCGTCTTTCTGGCTCTTATTATCTTATCTACAATGGGAGCATTGCAGTCCTACTCCAGGACTTTTTCGTGAGTCTTGCAACCATCTGGTTGACATAATAGCTTGTTAAGTATATATAGCATTATGGTTATTGCTACAACGTATATAGCAACAAACAAGACACCACCAAATATACTGGTAAAGGAAAGCACAATTCCAAGAAGTCCGTAATACATGATTGCAAACATTTCAAATGCTAGGGAGATCATTGACTGAATCGTGGACCTTCCTTCTTCTTCTATTTGTTGATGAACATCATTTTCCACCATCACTTCACAAGAAGCCATTAGTAAGAAGTACGTTGCATAGAATACCATAGCCCATAATTCTCTAATACAACTGGCAGTGCCCAAAGATAAGCCAGCAAATATACAGAGATGTACTATAAGGGTACTGTTATTACGAATGCGAAAGACCTTAGAATAAAAGCTTCTAATATAGGGAGCTACTAAGCTTCCTAAGGAGCACAGTAAATTACGAAATGTAATCCATATACCTACAGCACCTATGCTCAGTCCAAAATCTTTTGCGATTAATTGATCAAACTCATCTAACACACCTGCAGTACCAATGACAAAAATAAATAGTAAAACCAAGATTGCAGTACTTTTATTTTTTCTAAAAAAGGTAACTTCATCTGCTAGTATCGTGGGTATTTTCATACTACTCTTTTTCT
>JAEZQN010000173.1 GCA_023441145.1 Bacillota bacterium | reverse complement strand
ATTGCTAATGATCCACAGTGTCTATAAACAGTATACTCATTCAAGAACAGAATGAGGAACTACAATTAATTTAACATACGAGGAAATTGCCTCGCAATATCCTATGTAATAAAAAGCTTTCTAAAAGACAGAAAGCCAGTAATCGCACTGGGTTGGCTTGGATAATGTCGCTTATACGGTCCATCACAGGCGGAGAGTTTCACAAGCGAAACTCTTTTTCATAGTGTGGGCATAAACTCCCCAATATCGAAAATATGATTGACAAGTGAACAATTGCTCACTATAATAAATGTAAGTGAGCAATTGTTCACCAGGAAGATAAAGCGAAAAAGTGAGGGTCGAATTATTCATGGAGGAGAAAAAAAGAAACACAAAAGAAAGAATACTATTTGAATCCCTGAAATTATTTTCTACAAATGGATTTGAGGCGGTATCAGTTCGAACCATAGCAGCTATGGTAGGGATCGGCAGTAGTGCCCTATATAAGCACTTTGAAAGCAAACAGGCAATCTTTGATGCAATAGTGGAGATTTCCAAGGAGAGATACTTAAAGCAATGTTTAGAAGCTGTTTCATCTAAAATAAGAGGTCTGGAACAAATGAAAGAGTTATGTATTAATATGTTCCGCTACCAGACAAGTGATGACTGGATAGTAATGTTTCGTAGAATGCTGCTTATTGAACAAAATAGGGACAAGAAGATGGCTGCCATTTATAAAGAGTTTTTTATAGACATTCCAATTAAGAGGCAAGTAGAAATTTTTAATAAATTGATGGAGTATGGTCTTATGAAGGATAAAAAACCTGAGGTACTGGCAATGGAGTTATATGCCCCTTTTTATATGTATCACGCTGTACAAATAGATGAGAAAGAACAATTGGAGCTATTTAAAACCCATACAGAATACTTTTTTGAAAACTATATTATTCAAAAGGAGAGGGAGTAACAATGCTTATAAATAAGAAGGATGTAAGGAGAAATAAGTCTCTACGTAGAAATCAAAGATTGGATAAAAAAGAAAATCGTGATCGTAAACTGGACAAAAAAAGTATGCTTAAAAGGAATATACATAAACTGATTCAGTTATCTTCTGAAGTTCCATTAGGAAAGACTATGGAATTAAGTAAAATTGATAATACATTAATCCGCATACCAACGCAATCAGAGTTTATAACTAGTATAAAACAGGCTGGGTTAACGGGAATGAGTGGAAATGGATTTCCAGTAGCA
The DNA here is from genome assembly GCA_023441145.1 of Bacillota bacterium. Lineage (GTDB taxonomy): Bacteria > Bacillota > Clostridia > Lachnospirales > Lachnospiraceae > KM106-2. The sequence goes on along the minus strand of JAEZQN010000173.1, from coordinate 6,117 downwards.
GATAAAATTAGTACATATCTTTCATCGAAAGCACCTTTGGGTGAGAAAACAATCATTATAAATGCTGTGGAATGTGAACCAGCACTTTTACATGATTCATGGCTGTTGAGGAATAAAAGGGATGATTTGATAAAAGCCCTGTCTTTGTTAAAAGAGATTCTAATGCCTGATAGAGTGATCTTAGCCACGAGAGGGAAAAAGGAATGGGTATTTGATGAGGATGGACTAGAAGTGATAAGAGTGCCTATGAAATATCCAATAGGAGAGGAACATATTTTGATACATCATCTTACAGGTACTGAGTTATTAAACGGCATAGTCCCAGCAACCAAAGGAATCCTAGTACTGAATATACAGACTGTATATCAAATGTATCGAATTATAAATCATTGTTATGATGGAGGGCATTATATAACCCTAGCAAATCTGAAAACAGGTGAAGGTCGAGTGGCTTATGTGGATGATAAAGTGGAAATTACAAATCTATTAGAACAGGCATTTGATAAACAAACAGGCTTTCTCTTTGCTGGTGGAGGAATTAGCTCTGCAGAGGAAATTAAAGGAGAGACTTACTTTACCAATACAACAACTTTTGCAGGAATAGTGAATACTCTTACTATTTCTAATGATAATTCCTGTAAAAAATGTGGGGGGTGCTCTAAAAAGTGTCCAGTGGGAATCTCCGTAAAAGAAATTGTGTTAGAAAGAGAAAAGAATATGGCAGCGGACATTCACAAATGGAAACCTGAAAGATGCATTCACTGTCAAACATGTACCTATTATTGTATAGCAGGAAAGGACGTTTCCTCATATGTCTCTGTTCAGTAAGAAAATAAGGAGAAATATTATGTATATTGAACATATTGCCATGTATGTAAATGATTTGGAAGGAACAAGAGATTTTTTTAACAAGTATTTTAACGCTACGTCTAATGAGGGGTATCATAATAAGACGAGCAATTTTCGATCCTATTTCTTATCCTTTGACAATGGTCCAAGATTAGAGATTATGAATAAACCAGGCATTTCGGATGGAAAAAAAGAGCTTTTTCATACTGGGTATATTCATATAGCCTTTAGTCTAGGGAGTAAGGAAGCAGTCGATAAACTTACAGAAGAGATGAAAGCAGATGGTTTTGATGTACTTAGTGGTCCAAGAACCACAGGGGATGGTTATTATGAAAGCTGCATCATCGGAATAGAAGGAAACCAAATTGAAATTACAGAGTAAGAGATTTGGACTATTGACGGCAATCAGATAAAGCATGCTCTTTTTCTAAAGAAAAAAGGAGCTTTATTCTTAAGATAGCCATAGGGGTTTTTATAGTATTCCTCCCCCCTATAGTAATGGTTCCACTATGGTTTGCAGGGATGTTCTGTGTCTACTATATGTACATTATTGATTTAAATTAGTTCCATACAACCTTGTTTTCATTATATTTATTATTTGATGGCTTTTGTTCTGCAGGGTAACCGATAGGAAGCATGGCAAAAGGAATATATTCGGTTGGTATACCGATGTTCTGACGATAAAATTCGATAGCTTCATTATCGTAATGATTGATGCCAGTCCAAGTACTACCTAATCCAAGCGAGTGAGCTGCAAGTAACAAGTTTTGGGTAGCAGCGGCACAATCGTCCATCCAATAATAATCAAGAATGGATGCACTAGGATTCCCGCAAATGACAATTGCTAACGGTGCCTCTTTTACAAAGTGAAGGCCACCGTGTAGACAGGAAAGACTATTAAGCTTATTTTGATCTGTAATTACATAAAAGTACCAGGCTTGTTGATTACAAGCAGTAGGGGTATTCATTGCAGCAGTTAATAAGAGTTCTATCACTTCTTTTGATACCTTTTCTTCTGTGAACTTACGTATGCTTCTACGCGTAGTTATTGCTTTCATTATATCGTTCATTTTTATTCCTCCGTTACTTTTTTTATATTTCTATGATGTACTTTCATCATAATCGTAAAGAATGGAGTTGGCAATATCGCACTTTTATCATAGTTTCTTACTTTTTGGAAAGGAGGATGAAAACTATATGGTCCAATATCAAGGAAAAACATATAACTGTCCAATGGAGCTAGTTGTTCATTTGATAAGCGGTAAATGGAAGGTAGTAATTTTGTGGAATCTCGCACAAGGGGGGCTTCGTTATGGTGAGTTAGCTAGGCGTTTTCCAGGAGTAACTGATAAAGTCTTGACTGCTCAATTAAGGCAACTTGAAAAAGATGGTTTATTAGTCAGAACGATTTATCCAGAAGTGCCTGTACGTGTGGAGTATTGCTTATCTGAATTTGGACAATCACTAATTCCTATCTTAAAGGAAATCAATATTTGGGGTACTGACTATAACCAGAAGCTAGAAAGTATGAACTAATCATCTTAGTAGTCTTTCTTCTTTGCATTAATTAACAACACCAGAAGTCACAGTAAATCTTTCTAGAATGGTTGTCTCTAAAGCTGTTGACTTTCCATGAGCGAATTCTTACAATAACAGTAGGATAAAATGGTGAATAAATCAACAGTTGTGAGAGGAGTTACGAATGAAGAGAATTGCGATTATAACGGCAAGGGGTGGCTCAAAGCGCATTCCTCATAAAAACATAAAAGATTTTTGTGGACAACCTATTATTGCTTATAGTATTTTGGCAGCGAAAGAAAGTGGTTTATTTGATGAGGTTATGGTTTCTACAGATAGTGAGCAGATTGCAGAGATTGCCCTCAAGTATGGGGCAGTAGTTCCCTTTTATAGAAGTGTAGCCACTAGCAACGATTATGCTACCACTGCAGATGTACTAAAAGAAGTGTTAGCCCAGTACCGTGGGTTAGGGAAAGAATATGATGTATTCTGTTGCCTATATCCAACCGCTCCTTTTGTTACAAGCAATAAACTAAGGGATGCTGAACAGCTTTTACGGGAAGAAGAGATAGATGCAGTTATTCCAGTGGTGAAGTTTGATTTTCCACCACAAAGAGGATTTATTCTTAATGATAATAACCACATGCAATATTGGTTCCCAGAGCATGCCCTTACAAGAAGTCAAGATTTAAAACCTATTTATCATGATTGTGGTCAATTCTACTTTTGTAAAACGGAAGCCTTCTTAAGGGAGGGAGTATTGATTTTACCAAAGGCTTTACCATATATTATGCCGGATAGTGAAGTGCAAGATATCGATACCTTAGAAGATTGGAAGATTGCTGAACAGAAATACCTGCAATTGGTTAGTAAGTAGGATGGTGCTATAAATGAAGAAAATACTTTTTCGTGCAGATGGGAATCACAAAATAGGAGCTGGCCACATTATGCGATGCTTATCGATTGCCGAAGCTGCAAAAGAGCTAGGTTACCAATGTGTTTTTTTTGTTTCGGATGCTTCTTTTATGAATACTATTTTGCAAAGAGGCTTTGATTGTACTGTTTTGAATACCTGTTATGATAAAATGGATGACGAATATGATACTTTACTGCCACTAATGGAACAGTATCATCCAGACTATATCATAATTGATAGTTATTATGTTACAGAACCCTACCTAGAACAAATGAGACATTATGGGGTTACCATGTATGTGGATGACTTAGCAGCCTTTGCTTATCCAGTAGACGTGTTACTAAATTATAATATTTATGCAAAGGATATGGGGTATATTGATCTATATCAAAGGGCGAATACCAAATTGCCAAAACTCATACTAGGAACACACTTTATTCCATTAAGAAAAGAGTTTCAAAGCCTTACCTTTAGAGTACCTAATAGAGAGGTAAGTAATATTTTTGTATCTGCTGGTGGGGCTGATCCAGAGCGAGTAGCGATTAAATTAATAAAGTTTCTACAAAGTCATAGGGAATTTGTAGAAGAATATAACTATCATTTCGTCATAGGAGCCTTCGAAGCAGATGTGGAGGAAATTAGGTCCATAGCAGTAAAGGAGTCGTGGCTTCACCTACATCAGAATGTAAAAAATATGTCATCTGTAATGCGCCAATGTGATATGGCGATTTCTGCGGCTGGAAGCACTTTATATGAATTGTGTGCTTGTGGAATTCCTACTATTACCTATGTTTTAGCAGATAATCAGATATCAGGTGAAAAGGCCTTCGTAAAAGAAGGAATTATGCTATCTGCTGGTGACTGTAGGTATAACCTAGATTTTGAAAAAAGCTTATTCACTATGGTAAAAACACTAGGTAATGATTATGAGTTACGTTGCCGATTAGCAGTAGAGTCCTATGAGACTGTAAGTAAAAATGGAGCACATAATATAATTAAAGAAATAGTATTACCATATAACTAGTTTGTTATGGAAAATAAGGGGGATTTTATGAAGTACATAGTTTTTCGTTGTCTATTAGTAGTCTTACTATTTACTATAATGCTGAGTACACTGTCCTGCTCACGAGAGAATAGCAGAGAGAGTCAACTGGATAGTAATGAGATTAAGAATACAGAAGACAGTAAAGAAGGAATTGGGAGAGATAAAGTATACTGGAAGTTTCCTACAGGTGGTAAAATATTATCTTCTCCTATTATTGTTGATAATGTAGTGTATTTTGGATGCAGTGATGGTAATTTATATGCAGTGAATAAGGATACAGGTAATGAAATATGGAGATACACTTTAGGAGCTGATATATGTTGTCAACCTGCGATTTTGGACCATAAGTTGTTTATCTGTGGTGAGGAGATCTATGTAGCAGTAGATGCAAAGACAGGCAAAGAACTATGGCGTCAGGATCAATCTTTGGATGTTACGTATACAAGAAGGTTGGATCAATGGGATTATCATGATTCCTCTCCTATAATTGATAAAGAAGTAGTGTATTATGGAAGCCGCTCAGGCAATATATTTGGATTTGATGTGAATTCAGGCATGCTTGTGTGGAAATTTGCCGCATCTGAAAAAAGTGCTGTACGTACAACACCAATTATAGATAATGGAGTACTATACTACGGAGATTGGGATGGTTTTTATAGGGCTGTAGATATTGCTGAAAAGAAAGTTCTGTGGGAGAACAGTTATAAGTATGTGTTTCAAAGTGGGGCAGCAATCACGAATGGAGTCCTATTCATTGGAGGGAGAGACACCAATTTTTATGCCATAGACTGTAAAACAGGTAAGAGCATATGGAGCTATACTGAGCCTAATAGATCCTGGATTACGGGGGACCCATTGATTGATGGAGATATTGTATATTTTCCAACTTCTGACGCAAAAACAGTGTATGCTATGCGCATAAATGATGGTTCCATTGTAGCAAAATATCCTATCTATAAGAACGCATTTTCTAAAGCGATTATTGATAAGGAAAAGTTATATGTTACATCAGGAGATGTTTATGCCTATCCAGGTACTGGAAAGCTTGAGGTTTATAGCTTAAAAGAAAATGGAAAGCGTGTAGATGAATTCAGTATTGATTCAGGAAGAATATTTTCTAGCCCAGTGATTAAAGATGGGATTGCATATTTTGGAAGTACTGATACGTATTTTTATGCGGTGAAGATTGGTTGATGTCTTGAAGGTCTCTATGATATTCTGACAACCAATCGGTATCCAGATGAAAAAGAGGTCTGTGAGAACTATTGGACGAAGTATATTATGAAGAGTATAATGCAGTAACTCTAAAAGTAATTATAAATACCGCATTACAATTTTGTATATCGTTAATTTTTTACAGCTACCCCTAGATGTGTGTAGCACTATGGTATAGAGATGAAGGTAGATATGTGAAAGAGTAAGATCTATTTAATAGAATAATAATGTAAGGAGAGAAAATGATATATGAGGTATGGTTTTATTGAAGAGTTTCTACTAAGTAAGAAAGGTGTAACAAAGGATCTTCAAAAGGATTGGAATTGGATTCGCTATCAAATTGGTGGAAAGATGTTTGCAGCAGTTTGCTTAGATGGTAGTAACAACCCCTATTATATTACTTTAAAACTAGAACCCAATGAAGGGGATTTTTTAAGGACTCAATATGAAGACATACTTCCTGGTTATTATATGAACAAAACCCACTGGAATTCGGTGAAAGCAGACGGTAAGGTTCCAGACGAATTATTAAAAGACCTCCTAGAAAAATCATATCAGTTGGTGCTTGGAGGCT
>JAEZQN010000126.1 GCA_023441145.1 Bacillota bacterium | reverse complement strand
ACAATAAACGAACAAGCCGAAAAAGAAGGAGTAAGTGTATATGATATTTTGAACCGCGAGGCAGAAAAATTGCCAGTTGGAGCAAATGGTTTGATTTCTCTTGATTTCTTTCAGGGAAATCGTACTCCTCACGTAGATTCTGATGTTAGAGGTATGTTCTACGGGTTATCCCTGATGCATACGCCTGCTCATATTTATCGTTCTATTATTGAAGGAATTTGTTTTGGTACAGAACGGATTATTGAAGGATATCGCAAAGCAGGTTTCAAATTAGATGCGATTATTATGAGTGGTGGAGCAACTAAAAGCAGATTTTGGATGCAGTGTCATGCAGATGTTTGTAATTTGCCTATTATCATTCCAAAATGTACAGAAGGTCCAATTCTTGGTTCGGCGATTCTTGGTGCTGTAGCTGGAGGACTGTATCCGGATATTCAGACTGCAGCCAAAGCCATGACATCTGTTGATTACATTATTGAACCAGATGAACATCGCCATGAGGAATATATGTTCTATTATAAGAAATATTGCGAGTTCTATGATATTACCAAAGAGTGGATGCATGAGGTGACCAATCATGCAAATAAAACTCAGAGGAAATAAGAACTTATGAGGAGAAATGATGGTACAGATTTCTGCATCTATTTTAAATTGTAAACACACCAGAATAGGAGAAGCTGTAAGAAAAGCACAAGAGGGTGGTGCGTCTTTTGTTCATGTGGATGTCATGGATGGTGTGTATTGCAAAAATCTTACATTTGGACCAGGGATGGTGGAAGCAATCAAAGGAGAATGCAGTCTTCCTATAGAAGTGCATATGGAGTTGTATGATGTGGAAAATATACTCCCAATGTTTATAAATACAGGAGTAGACCTGATTACAATTCAATTGGATGCATGCCCGAATCCCCTACATGCATTACGTGTTATTCGTAAACATGGAATTAAAGCGGGAATTGCTATTGGACCGAGTTATACGATTGAACGTCTCCCTTATCTTTTACATTGTATTGACAGTCTTACTCTGATGAGCGTAGAACCAGGATATGGAGGCCAGCCTTTTGAGCCAAGTGTATATGATAAAATCCGCGCAGCAAAGAAATATATGAACCAAATGGAAATAAAAGCACTGATTCAGGTTGATGGTGGTGTAAACGCTGAAACAGCACCTAAACTTATTGAAGCTGGGGCAGATGTTCTTATCGTTGGTACTTATATTTTTAAGTCTGAAGATATCAGTCAAAGAATACGTTTATTAAAAAATAAGATGATTCAAGAAGTTTAAATAATCCTCCCTTTACATAGATATGAGTCAATACATGTTAGCATGTATTGACTCCTTCAGCGGATATCAAAAGCAAGTGTAACGTTTTTGTAGAAAAATAGATAAAAAGAAGAAAGCACCCACTTTGTGTTAAGATTGAATTGACAAGATGAAGTCTAAAACAAAGGAAGGTGCTTTCTATGATTATTCTACTGACATGATAAAGATAGTAGAAATGGTACCTTTTGAGGAGGAATGAAGCTACCCTGCTTACAAGTTTGAGATGTATACTCATATCAAGATAATTACAGCATAAAAAAACATATATGGGGATTGTAAAAGGAGAAAAATTTGGTATAGTAAAGGTAGAAAATAAAACTGAAACACATTATAGGTGAGGTCTGCTTTGATTTTCCTAGAGTAAGTTTATAGGAAACATTTCGGAACTTATAGAAAATGCAATATAATGTGCTGTGTGGGTATAGGTGGATAATAGATGAAAAAAAAGACAGTTTTACAAGCAAAAGTACAGGAAGAATTTATGAAAAAATTCAAGGATAAACCGTATTTTTCGGCATTACCAGGGGAAAGAGAATTATGCCAAATGTTTAGTGTTAGTCGGCCAACAGTACGAAAAGTATTAGACATCTTGGATAAAGAAGGAATCATAGAGCGGGCTCCTGGACGGGGAACTTTTTATATTGGCAATAAAACGCCTATTGATTATTCGGAACAATCTAATCATGGAATTGGTCTTTATAGTGTTTTGAATTATGCGGGAAAAATTACAAGCAGTCGAGTGTTACAACAGGATATTGAAGTACCAGGAAAAGAGTTAACTATGCATTTGCAGATACAGAAAAATGAGTTAGTTTTTCATCTTAAACGTATCCGTTATGTTGATGGTGAATTATACAATGTAGTTGATGATTATATTCCCCTAAGATTGTGTCCTAATCTGATGGAATTGGATTTTGGCAGTGCTTCTTTAATGAAAACTATGGAAGAAAACCAAATTATACCGTTTCGTGAGGAGAAAACCATAGAGATTTTTAAAGCAAATGCTATGGAGGCAGCTTATTTGAATTTACAAGTTGACGATCCTATTTCTGTTACTCGAATAAAAACTTATGATAAAAACATGAATGTGATTCAATATGCTATTTCAAAATCAGATGCATACAAGAGTCGATTTAAGGTAACAACGACTACGCATGCCGAGATAAAGAAAGAATTGTGTACGAACCATTTAGAGGAAAATGATGTTGTATAGATAAAGTTGACCTCCTATTCTTATGCATTTTGATATATAACCAATAGAAACTGGCACAGGATTAAAGCCTTTGAAGTTATTGTGTCCACTTTTATAAATTCGACCCCACTTAAAGTGGGGTCCTTCCATGTCCCTTTGTTTTGATAATTCTACAAATCTTTCAAGTATTCTTCATACCCACGCTCAGCCATCTGGCTTTTTGGAATAAATTCTAGTGCAGCAGAATTGATACAGTAACGTAAACCTCCAGTCTCTTTTGGTCCATCTGTAAATACATGGCCAAGGTGACTATCTGCGTGGTGGCTTCTGACTTCTGTTCGAAACATACCATGGCTGAAATCTTGCTTCTCATCAACATAGCCATGATTAATTGGTTTTGTGAA
>JAEZQN010000088.1 GCA_023441145.1 Bacillota bacterium | reverse complement strand
CTATCGATTCGAGTGCTAATTGATATTCTATATATTAGTAAATCTGCCTGTATATTGCAAACGCTTCTGATTTGAAAAACGTTTCAAATCAGAATTATAACTAATATATTCTCATTATATCTCGTATTTTCTCATTATATCTCTTGTTTTCTTTATTTTTAAATTCTTTCAGTATCTAATAACTTCTCATCCCTAGGTAAAGACAAAGTCGCTACAATCTGTTACAATTACAAAAAGAGTTACTCTGTTTTATTGTATGAAGAGTCTTCTTTTCCTACTACATAGATTTTATGAAAGGACCACTATAATGAAAGAAAAACTGTATACAATCTCAGTTAATGAAGCCTTCCATACCGATTGCGAATGTCCTGCATGTGTTATGTACCAGACTTTAGAGAAATCCTCTATTGAATATACCATGGGCCCAAGTTATATGGAGGATGATATTCGTGAAATGACTAATAAGTCTGGCTTTTGTGCAAAACACGTCAAACAACTGTATGAGAATCAAAATCGCTTAGGCCTAGCCCTAATGCTTTCCACCCATATGGAGAAAGTACTTAGGGATGTAACACCTCTCATACAAGCTCCTAATAAAGCTCCTAGCCTATTAAAAAGAAAAGAGGAAAAACCAGTTGTCTCTTACATAAAAAAAATTGATAACAGTTGCTTTGTTTGTAATCACATCAATCAAACTTTCGACCGTTATCTATCCACTGTTTTTCATCTATATCGTACAGAGCCTGAATTTAAAACTTTGTTTAAAAACTCTAAGGGCTTTTGTCAAGTGCATTACACAAGGCTCTATGAGATGGCGGCAACAGAATTAGGTGGCTCTACCTATGAAAGCTTCATAAATGATTTGAATGAAGTTTATCTTACCAATATGAAGAGAGTATTAGATGATTTGACTTGGCTTATTGATAAATTTGATTATCGTAATGTAGATAAACCTTGGAACAATTCCAAAGATGCCTTACCTCGTACCATACAAAAGTTAAATGGCGTAACAATAGAACTGTAATATGTCTATAACAGAACAAATGGGTATCGGAATGTTTCATTATCCTATACCCATTTTGCTTTATTTAGTAGCTTTATTTAGTAGCTTTTATTGCATCTTTAATTGCCCTAGCTTTCTCCTTAATACGTTCATTGGCATCACGAGAAACCAGAATCTTAGATACTAATCGTAGGGAATCATCGTACTTTCCACATCTTCTTGCCAGTTCTGCTAATAAGTACATAACTGTATTCTCATCCATACCGCACATTGGAAAGTTTTCCTTACTAATTGCAGTCTCAAAGCCTTCATAAGCATTTTGAATATAATCCTGTTCAAGCTTAGTAAGCTCTAAGATCTCCTGTTTATCTTTCGCATTTTCTAGTTCTAGGCTTTCCCGTTTGCCACGGCATAACCAAGCTAGTTTCAAGCAGGTATATGCTTTTTCACTATTCTTTGAATTTGCTACAATGGTATTTAACAAGACTAGCTTATGACGCAAAATAGCATCATCATAGGTGTAAATGTCTCCAGCTTCCTTAGTATGCCTATAATTCATCGAAATCTTTTCTTTAATTGCCCTAGCTTGCATTGATGTCATGTAGTTAAAAAATCGATTTAAAGCTGCATACCCGCAAGTAGGACATACGATAGCATCATACTTCAAAGAATCTACTAATTGATATTTTGGACGAAGATCGCTATCTGCAGACAATAGCTTAACTTTGCCAATTTTCACAGTTTTACACTTAAAGGACTCACCACATACAGGGCAAACATAAGATTTATCAAATAATAAATCGGCTTCCTCCACTGTGTGACTTGTTGGCTTTTGGACATCCTTACTTTCTTCTGTTTCCTTTTCAAATACATCTAAATTATCTACATTTTTAAACCCAAACTGTTCTAAACCTGATAATAAATCCCCCATACCTTACCTCCTATTAGTTTGTTGGCTTATAGGAACTCTTCTGAGATACAATTCTATTAAATACTAAATGATCACTAGAAGAGTCTTTAAAATCCACACAAAAATATCCATGTCTCAAGAATTGGAAGCTATCATATTCCTTTGCATCTGCAAGTGCTGGTTCCATCATACAATTAGCGAGAACAGTAAGAGAATTCGGATTTACATTGACAGAGCCATCTTCATTATATACCCCCTTCTCTTCATCTACCAAATTCTCATACAAACGAACCTCTGCTGAAACTGCATGTCGAGCTGATACCCAGTGAATTGTACCCTTTACCTTACGCTCACTAAATCCACTGCCACTCTTTGTAGCGGGATCATAGGTACAATGAACTTCAATCACCTTACCATTTTCATCTGTAATATAGTCAGTACAGGTGACAAAATAAGCATGCATAAGGCGTACTTCATTACCTGGATATAGCCTAAAATACTTCTTTGGTGGTTCTATCATAAAATCTTCTCTATCAATATATAACTCACGACAAAACGGAACCTGTCGTACTCCTAATTCTTCATTTTCCTGATTATTTACTACATCTAAATACTCTACCTGATCCTCAGGATAATTGGTAATTACAAGCTTAACTGGGTCTAGTACTGCCATCATTCTTGACTTCTTAAGCTTTAGATCTTCTCTAATACAGTACTCAAGCATTGCGAAGTCAGAGGAGCTTTGGGCTTTGGATACACCGCTCAATTCCATAAACATTCGGATGGCTTCTGGTGTGTAACCTCGTCTACGTAGTGCTGCAATAGTCACTAACCTAGGATCATCCCAACCATCTACAATTCCTTCCTCTACCAAGCGTTTAATGTATCTCTTGCCTGTTACTACGTTAGTGAGATACATCTTAGCAAACTCAATCTGCTTTGGTGGATTCGCATACTCTAACTCTCTAACTACCCAATCATAAAGAGGTCTGTGATCTTCAAACTCTAAGGTACAAATAGAGTGGCTTACCCCCTCAATGGCATCTTCAATCGGATGTGCATAATCGTACATAGGGTAGATACACCACTTATCCCCTGTATTATGATGAGCCATCCTAGCAATACGGTATAGAATTGGATCACGCATATTGATGTTGCCACTTGTCATATCTATCTTGGCACGCAGTACCTTCTCGCCATCCGGAAATTCACCATTCTTCATTCGCTCAAATAAATCAAGGTTCTCCTCTATGGAGCGATTACGATATGGACTATCTTTTCCTGGTTCTGTTAAAGTACCACGATATTTACGTATCTCTTCTGCACTTAAATCGCAGACATAAGCTTTTCCCTTTTTAATCAGCTTTATAGCTCCCTCATACATCTGATCAAAATAATCGGATGCAAAAAATAAACGATCTTCGAATTCAGCCCCGAGCCACTCAACATCTTCCTTAATAGATTGCACAAACTCAGTTTTTTCTTTCGTAGGATTGGTATCATCAAAACGAAGATTGAATCTGCCATTGTATTTTTTAGCTAGTCCACTATTTAAAATGATTGACTTAGCATGTCCAATATGAAGGTAACCATTAGGTTCGGGAGGGAACCTAGTTACAACAGTCTTACAAGTCCCTTCCTTTATATCATTGTCGATAATCTGCTCAATAAAATTCTTTGAGCTATTCATCTCATCCATTTGACTCGTTCCTTTCAAGTTTTTTTCCCTTTTTTTACTAACATGGATTCATAAATACAATATTACCACAATTATTCACAATTATAAAGGACTTATTCCAATGAATAAGTCCTCTTTCTTTTCGTTATGAATTTATAATTTGGGTGAAACCATCTTAATAGAAACCATGACCACCAATGTACACTGCTTTTACGCCTTTTCGCTGAACTGCTCTCTTAGCAGTAAAGGATAAATACTTGCTATTTAATACTTTTGTTCCTGTTAATGCTGCAATAGCTGCCTTCTTACAAGCTGCCATCTGCTTCTTCTCAGAAGAACTCATCTTAATCTTTCCAGAGTATTTATATAGAGCTACCTGATAATTGGTATATTTCCTGTACTTTTTGTTCTTCGTTCTAGTTGGGGAGAACTGACTTTTTTGGTATATTACACCTTTGATAGAGTTAGGATATTTCTTACTCTTTACACGGTTAAGTATTACGTTAGCAACAGCAATCTTTCCTTTTTGAGGTTGATTACCTGCTTCACAATATATAATAGCAGTTAAGTATTGTAATTCTGCTTTTGTATACTTGGCTTTCGAAGCAGCTGATACATCTACTTTAGTACTTGTAAAAGCAATGATAAAAACTAGTAGACATATAGCACTCTTTCTAATAAATGATTTCATTGTTGTCTCCTTACTTTTAATTGTTTCAATCTATTTTTGTTTTCATTTCATTTGTGTTACATATTTGTTCCGAAAACAAAACAATTCATCAATTCAAGTAATAACTTGTTAACAATTATGAAACAATTATAACATAAGGATTTAAAAAATCAACCCCTTCACTAGGTTTTTTTTAGCAATTTTATATGGTTATTTTACGACTTATAAATTTTATATGGTATTTTAACATAAAAAAATTACATTTTAAAAGTATTTTTGTGAGATATATATAGTTCTAAATTACTAAGCATTTACAGTTCCCGTGATTAAGCAGAAGTTCACCTAGAAATCTTAGTTATATTTACCACATCTGTTATTTGTTAATAATATTTAATACTTGTTCAAAGGATAATGGGCCTCCAAAAAGGTCTAAGGCACTCCCTACTGTCACATCTATTTGATTCTTCCCAAGTGTTTTTAGCTTCTCTAAATCGTCATAGGAACCTACGCCACCTGCATAGGTAATTGGTATACCAGACCATTTACCTAGTAAATCAACAAGAGACTCCTCTATTCCATTTGATTTCCCCTCCACATCTACTGCATGAATTAAAAATTCATCACAATATTTAGAGAGCTGATCTAGCAATTCTATGGATAACCGTTCATCGGTAAACTTTTGCCATCGATCTGTAACAATATAATACTCGTCATCTTTTTTACGGCAACTCAAATCTAAGACCAAATGGTTTTTTCCAACAGCATCTACCATCTCTCTTATTCTGTGGTAATTTACCTGTCCATCTTTAAATACATAGCTAGTTACTATAACATGACTAGCTCCAGCATCTAAAAATTCATTTGCATTCTCACTATTAATACCTCCACCCACCTGAAGTCCACCAGGATAGGCATGAAGTGCTTCAACAGCCTGCGACCAATCGTTACTATAATAAGGAGAATCCATAGGATCTAATAGAATAATATGTCCTCCCTTTATATTTAGCCTGCGATACAGGTTTGCATAGAATAAAGCCCCCTGGTCAGAAACAAAATTCTCTTTGGTAGCAAGGGAATTGTCCTTAAGGCTTCCTCCTATGATTTGCTTTACTTTACCATTATGTATATCAATGCAGGGACGAAATTTCATAGTCTCCATCCTTTCTATGGGTATACTGCGCATTTTCTAATATTCTAAACAATCTTGTATAAAATTACAAGGCACTGACTACCATATTAAGAAATGATGACTTTATTTATGAAAGGACTATATTGATGACAAAAATTATTGTGATTGGTGTCAATCATGCTGGAACCGCCGCAATTAATACAATTCTAGACAATTATAAGGACACGGAAGTTGTTGCATTTGATGCAAATTCTAATATAAGTTTTTTAGGCTGTGGGATGGCACTTTGGATTGGGCAACAGATTAAAGGACCAGATGGTCTCTTCTATTCTAGTAAAGAGGCATTGGAGGATAAAGGTGCCACAATTTATATGGAAACTAATGTTACACATATCGACTTTAACAACAAGACTGTTATAGCAACACTAAGAACAGGAAATGAGATAAGAGAAACCTATGATAAGTGTATTTTAGCAACTGGCTCTCTACCTATTATTCCTCCTTTCCCAGGAAAAGATCTAAAAAATGTTCAAATGGTAAAGCTATATCAAAATGCAAAGGAAGTAATTGATAAACTAGAACATGAGAACCTAAACAATATTACTGTGGTAGGAGCAGGGTATATTGGTGTAGAACTAGCTGAGGCTTTTAATCGTCGTGGTAAAAACGTAACCATCATCGACATAGCTGATACTTCTCTTTCCTCATACTATGACCCTGAATTTACAGCATTAATGGACAAGAATTTATCTGACCAAGGGATTACTCTAAAACTAGGGCAAAAAGTAGAAGCAATAGAAGGTACAGACAAAGTAGAACGAGTTGTCACCAACAAAGAAACCTTTGATAGTGACATGGTTGTTTTAGCTGTGGGCTTCAAACCAAATAATGAACTAGGCAAAAATGATCTTGAACTATTTCGAAATGGTGCCTATCTAGTAAATACCAGACAGGAAACAAGTATAAAGGATGTCTATGCGATCGGCGATTGTGCCACAGTAAAGGACAATAGCACTAACTCCACAAACTATATTGCTTTAGCTACCAACGCTGTTCGTTCTGGTATTGTGGCTGCACATAACGCATGTGGTACAGAATTAGATTCTATCGGCGTACAGGGTTCAAATGGAATCAGCATCTATGGTCTAAATATGGTTTCTACAGGCTTATCCGTAAAAAAAGCTCGTGCACTTGGCTATGATGTGGACTATGCGGAATATGAAGATTATCAAAAGCCAACTTTCATAGAAACTAACAACGAAAAGGTCAAAATAAGAATCGTTTATGAAAAAGAAAATAGAAATATTCTAGGTGCACAACTGGCATCTAAATATGACATTTCTGCAGCCATTCACATGTTTTCTCTTGCCATCCAAGAAAAAGTCTCAATTGATAAATTAAAGCTTTTGGATACCTTCTTTTTACCTCATTTTAACCAGCCATACAATTACATTACCATGGCTGCTTTATCCGCCAAACCAAAAGAGTAACCTTAACACAAATAAGGGAGAGTGAAGGAACAACCTAAGACCTACCGGTTATTAGTTCCTTAACTCTCCCTTTATTTTTATCTCTATCGTGGTTTAAAGGTTGCACACTCAGTACCCCTAGCAGTATGGGATCCACACCCACATACGTCAATACCATCTGCATGACATCGGCACTCCTTATTATGAGTACATTTCTGTGCCTCACACTCAATATCAGTACTTTCTGTAGCATGCCCACAACTTTCACAGCTACTAAAGGAATCCCTTTGATCTACAAAGGACTGTCAACTAGTAGAATGGCTTTCCATCGCATTAGACCCACCTACATGGATTTTATTCAGTGCACAAAGATAATCTTTGTTATAAGAACAATTTTCAACACTGCAAATTAGATTAGGCATAAGATATCTCCTTTATATTGTTTTTCCACAATAAGTATGTACAATATCTGAATTTTCCATACAAAATTAATCTTGCAATGTGCAATCTATTTCATTCACCATAATACTGGAAATCTTTTACAAGTTATCCACTCTATGCACATTTTTATGTGGAAGAATTTTACATATCCTAACCAATCTATTATTTTTCTTTATTTAATTACATTATTTTATTTCGTTCTTGGATATCAGCAATAAAGTTATCCACTTTTTTCCAAATAAATTCTACCCTATTTTTCTTTCATATTCTTATCTAAGGTGTCTAAAAACAATTTTCTAATATGATACTCTAGATTATCCCCTAAGGCCTTCGCTTTTTCTTTACTGATATATCCCCCTGCCATACTGGCATGGCCACCACCAGTTCCTACTGAAGCTAGAGCATTGGCCACCAAGTTTCCTGCATTTACTCTTGCGATTTCACTTCTAACACTAAATTTAATACCATCTTGTCGCAAAGCATAAACGACAGCAATATCTACAACATTTAATAACAATATAAAATCTGAAATAGTGGCAATTAACGCATCTGGACAATTAAATGGAATGTATGCAAATCCGACGCCATCGTATATTTCTATAGATTTAATTGCTGCACCATATGCCTGCAAATCTGCAAATTCCATATTATTCTTCCACATACATAAATACTTCTCTTTATCTGCCCGCTTATACAGATATGAAAACATGTCGATATCTAACTCTGTCACTTCACGGGACATATCCAAGGTATCCATTTTAATTCCGTATAATAAGGCTGCTGCCACTTTATCACTTAATGGTACATTTTCTTGATAAAAATAACTTGCAATAATACTAGAACAGGCACCTGCTTTTCTTATATCGCAGTAAGAATATTCACAACCTATAAAAGTTGGATGATGATCGATACAAGCAACCTCATTGCCAACCACATCAGTAAGATTAGCATTATACTTTTGGGAGTCTACCATTACAATATAATCTTCTTCATTCATATCTGTAATTTGATGTATAGAGAAGATTTTGATATGAAAAGTCTTGAGCATACGTTTTGTACTCAGCTTATCAATCTTTCCATCATAGCATATGGTAGTTTCAATGCCATAATGCTTTAGAAAACACTGTAGTCCTAAAGCAGATGCTAACGCATCTGGATCAGGAAAATTATGCGTTTGAATAAAAGTTCTGTGTCCTGAAAGTAGATTTACCAATTTCTTGGGATCCATCGTCCTCGCCCCTTATCCATATAATGTAATTTGATAACTCTATTATATGACAACAAAACTTTTCTGTATAGTCAAATATTGTGGGTTTTAATTACATTTTGTTGCTTTCTGTACTCAAAAAAAGCTATCCCACAATGAAATAAACCCCAAATGTTAGATGAATTCTTTTAACATTTGGGGACATTTCACAAGGAATAGTCTTATATTATCTTTTCTGATTTTTTAACCCAATTGCTTCTTTTCGAGCATTATGGTTTTGATTCTGATTCTCTACCTTACTCTTCGTTGTGACAGAATTAAACTCTTCCTGCTCTTTCTTCTGTTCATTCTTTTCTTCTTTATACATATATCATTCACCTCTATGCTAGTATAAGCAAATCTGTGAAATATATAAGTAAACAGGAAAATCTCCTCCACTATCATTGAATAATTAGATATCGATTGGTCTTATTCACTTTCAAACTATATTTTTTATTAAAGCTACCTGCTTTTATTATTATCGTAACATTTCCTGAATTAAGTGCCGTTAGTTTACCAGTTTTTAAATCTATCTTGGCTATTTTAGGATTGGAAGTAGTATATACTGGCTTTTTACTTGATCCATTTAAGACAGCTTTGAACTGCAACTGATTCCACTGTTTTCCGTAAGAATAACTTGTCACTAAACTTGGTTTCTTGACTACCACTTTTACCTTAACGGTTTTTTTAATATTGCCAATACTAATACCTATAGAGATATAGGCTGTACCTGGTTTAACCATGGTCATAGCCCCTGTTTTAGACACTTTCACAATCTTTGGATTACTACTTCTATAAGTAAGGTTAAGTTTCCCTTTATATTCACTAGGAAAATTGATAATAACTTTATTACCAACGTAGCCAGTATATAAACTTCTCGTTGGCTTGATCTTTTCAATGCTCTTGCTACTTAACCAATTACAACTTACTGTACAACTTTTTCCCTGATAACGGAATACTACCTTCCTCTGTCCCTTTGTCTTTTTATAAGAATCTATGGTCCAACCTTTCGTAATAGTTTTCTTTGTTTTATCTGAATACTCTAGCACCATTTTTGCTTTCTTAGTATTGATGCTTTGTTTCTCTTTATAAAAGCATTGAACACCTGTAATAGAAATCTTACTTAATACAACTGGTGGCACTTTTGACGTACTTGGAGTAACTGGAGCACTATTATCTTCAGAGGTTATAGGTACGACCTCTTTCATCCACCTAGCATATAATATGTGGTTCTGTGCTATTTGTACAATAGTATCTCTTTCACATTTACTGCCACCCTCAGGTGACGTGTACCATCCTTCCAAATAATATCCCGACTTCGTAACAACTGGAAATGTATTATATGTACTTCCATAGGTGACGCTAGACTGCAAAAAGCTTGTTTTCCCTTCCATAGGGTCCCAGATAACAACATATGCACAGGCTTTCCATCGTGCATACAAGGTATGTTCAGTAAAATTCGTAACAATAGTCTGAGATTCACAGAGGACGCCTCCTAAAGGCTCCGAATACCATCCGAGGAATTCATACCCAACTTTATATGCCTTAGGTAATTCTCCATATCTCTCTTCATAAGTAACCTGCTTACTCTCAATACTAACTTCTCCCCCGGTAGCATCGAACTTCACCTTGCAAGTATCGGCTTCCCATCCGGCATATACGGTATGATTGCTGGCTGTTCGAACAATCGTACCTGGGGAAACTAACTGTCTTAAAGCCTCATCAAAATACCAACCCGTAAAGGTGTAGCCTTCTCTCTTAAAAATAGGCAGTTCATCATACGTACCATTATATTTTACCCTTATAGGACCAAAATCTTGATTTTGAGATTTAAGTATAACCTCATAGGTGTTAGGCAAATACCTAGAATAAAAATTCATACTAGCTTCAGCTTCATAATCACGACCTGATTCATTAAACCCACCTGTAGGACTCCTATACCACCCCTCAAAACGATATCCTGTGATTTCTGGACCATCACTAAGAATTCTAATGGGCATTCCATACAATTTAGTTTGGCTCTTATAAAGTTGTTGGTTAGCAGTATCCATATAATAATTTATCGTATAATAAGCTCCCACTACAAGATCCCTTTGTATTAATAAAATTGGTCTCTCAGTGGCCTTATTTTGTCTTGCAGACCATATAAAATAGTCTTTATATCGACTAGCATTACCAACGACAGTCTTGCCAATCTCCGGAGAAGTAGTGAGAGCAACTACGGATGGACTACTCCAATCTCCTGTTTCAAAGAAAGAATCTGCTGCAAGGTAGACATCATTATTTTTATTAATCTGCCCCGTTCCTTTTAATATGATATTTCCAAACGTGTGAATTCCCATTCCATCCTTTAGAGCCGTATTATTATCTATTGAACCACCAGAAATAATCAAACCGCTGCCAGAAAATTGCTTAATACCACCACCACACTCGGACGCATAATTATTATAGATTCTTCCTGAAGTCATGAAACATGCAGCCCCATTCTGTATCTGTATAGCACCTCCACTAGTGTTACAACGGCAATCATAAATGTTAGCCCCTTGTATGTACATCGTACCCTCACAGTGAATCGCTCCACCCGCACAGTCTGAATAGTTCTGATACAGATTAACCTTATCTCCTAATTTTAAGGTAGCATTGGCTTTCACGCTAATTAATGGTCTAGTTGGATTCTTAATGCTATCTGCATTACCCGATAAATACAGGTTGGACTTTATATCTAAAGTTGCCCATTCCGTCACAACAAAAACATTCCCGCTAGAATAGGAAGTCCCTCTATAAAGACATTTTCCATTTCCATAAATAAGTTTTATCTCCCTTCACATTTAAAACGCCCGTTATCTCAATATTAGCCCCAATTGTGATGTTATAATCCTTCTCATTTTGTAAATACGCACGTAAATCACTAAAAGTATTTACTGTAACACTACTTGCTGCTTGACACGGAATGTATTCTACAGTAAAGAAAAATACAAGCACCACAAGTATTACTAATTTGAATATTCTCCTCTTCATAACCCCTCCATTATGTTGATTTTACTTATTGGTCCGCAATGGTTATCTGACACTTTGCTTTATGTCCACCATTATCTTCTACTGTAATATAGATGCATCCAGGCTTTATAGCTGTAACTATTCCATCCTCTACCGTAGCCACCTTACTATCACTACTTTGCCAAATGACTAAAGGCGCCTTTGCAGTAGTTGGGGTATATTCTGGTTCAAGAGTAATGTTCCCTCCTGTTACCATACGAATAGAAGACGGCAACTGAATAGAGCGAATAGCAGGAGATGACTGTTCGTTATTCTCATCATCAAGTTCAGAGGTGACCTTAGCATCGATGCCCTTAACCTCCTTACCAGAAACCTCACTACTACTCCCTGCAGTATCTAATAAATCTTCTTCCTCAGTCAAAGCAGGCTTTAAAGTAGCAGGTTTAAGCGTTGGTACTTCTTCAACAGGAGATTGTGTACAGTTATGTTCAGACAAGGCCTGTTGTGCTGTGCTTAACTCGTCCTCCATATAAGGTGTGGTAGATGCATGTGGGTAATCAGATGTCTTTGGAAGGCTGTGACTATTCCCCACTAAAGTATATTCCTCTGCTGCTGATATCACTTGCCCTTGGTTTTTATTCTGAAATTGATATATAACCACCAAAACCAACAAGGCAACAAGAACACCTCCACCACCAATGAAAGCCCTCTTAGAGATAAAGCCTATCTTTCTATGTCTTATTCTCTCTGTCATTATGGAGGATTTCTTATTTCTATCTCCTCTATCAAAGCCTATGTAGCCAGTATCCATTAATTCTGTCTGCCTAGTAGGGATATCCATAGGTTCTGTCTGACATAACTCCATTACTTTCGCATGTCTAACTATGGGTTCTGTCACACTAGGTTTGGTACAGATCGGTAATGTATCCTCATTCCCCTTTGTACGTGGCCTTAAAGAATTCGCCTCTTCCGTCATACCAAAAATAATGTTTGTAAATCCAGCATACATTAACTCGCAGATAATAGGGGTCTCAGTTGTCATATCAATAGCCAAGAGAATTAAAGTCCCCTCTATTGTTCCTACAAATTTCTTAAGTGCATAGATTAGCTCTCTATGCTTATTCGTATAACTACCAATATTGACAATATAGTGGGAATACTTAATCTTTGCACTACTGATAATCTCCATAGGATTATCTGGAGCTGGAATAAGGCAAATCGGTTGTCGTAACTTATCCGACAACTCCTGTAAACAACCATATTCTTCTTGATTCCCAATATATAAAAGCATAAGGATACCTCCCCTCCCGTGACGTATCCTTACCTTATCATGATTAGTATCCATTTACAATTCATCCAAAAAAACTCCTTATTGTATGTAATAAAACAGTGATATCTTCATAAACACAAAAAAGGATTATCACATACCATGAACCGACCCCCAAAAGTTAGACCAAAAATCTAACGATTGGGGAGACATTCATTATAACAATCCTTTTTCTATCTAATTACTAATTATCCCACGTCTCTGTTTTTTTACGAAACAATGCTTTCCTAATTAAATCTACCGGAATAATGGTAAATGCCATAAGAACTACCACTACCCACTCCTTAAATACTAAACCATAACAGTTCAGTACACTACCACCAACATAAGTCAAAATCACTTGAGTAACAATGATAAGACCGATAACCTTCCAGAAACCATGATTCTCTCTAATGTGTTCGAAGACATTCATTTCTGTTGTTCTAGCATTAAATGCATTAAAGGCTGCTACCAGAACATAAAAGGTGAAAAATCCAGTTAATAAATATTTGGTTGGGTTCGTAGCATCCCCCTCACGGAAAATATCAGAAATAATTGGTAGCTTTAAGAATACCATGCTTAGGGCAAAGGTCCATAAGCTTCCTGTCAAGATACTACTCCACATACATGGACTCACAATACTTTCTTCTCTTTTCTTAGGCTTTTCACTCATATATCTTTGTAATGCTGGCTCCCCACCGAAGGCGAGAGCAGCCAAAGTATCCATAATCAAGTTAATCCATAAGATTTGAATAATAGTAAGAGGACTCTTCATACCAATCAAAGGAGCAACAAAGGAAATCATAACAGCACTAACATTAATCGTTAACTGGAATACAATAAACTTTCTAATGTTGTTAAATATTGTTCTACCGTAGCGAATCGCTTTATCAATGGAGCTAAAGTTATCATCTAGAATTACAATATCACTGGCTTCTTTAGCAACCTCAGTTCCTCCGCCCATAGCAAATCCAACATCTGCTTTCTTTAAGGCTGGGGAGTCATTTACACCATCACCTGTCATACCAACAACTAGGTTCATCTCCTGGGCTAGTCTTACTAAGCGACTCTTGTCACTTGGAAGTGCACGAGCTACTACAC
Organism: Bacillota bacterium; assembly: GCA_023441145.1. Lineage (GTDB taxonomy): Bacteria > Bacillota > Clostridia > Lachnospirales > Lachnospiraceae > KM106-2. Next base: position 4,366 of record JAEZQN010000088.1, on the reverse strand, counting down.
GAATATCTATTAATTTTGCTTTAATTTCATCATCCGACATCTGCGCAAGTTGATCTGATGTCAAAACTAAATCTGTTTCGTTTTGAATAATACCAGCTTCCTTAGCAATGGCAACTGCTGTATCCTGACGATCTCCGGTAATCATTACAACCTGCACTCCAGCATGCTGTACTTCTGCAATTGCAGTAATAGATTCCTGTCTTACTTCATCACGGATACCAATGATACCAACCAAGGTCCATTCTCCCTCTGGTAGGGACTCTCCCTCAATCACTTGTTCAGAGGTGGCAATGGCTAATACACGAATGGCACGACCAGCTAACTCATTGATCTTCGCTTCTAGCTTTGCTTTGTCAGTAAATATCGCCTTATTGCCTTGTTGATCATAATAAGTCTTACATTTTTCAAGTATTTTCTCAGGTGCACCCTTAATCAAGGTAATATCCCTATCACCAGTAATAGTGGTTGCAGAATATTTGTTGTGACTGTTAAATGGAATACTGCTTACAGTAGCTACCTGCACATCCTCATTATGTCTTGAATTAGCAACATAATTTAAAATTGCACGTTCAGTAGCATTACCACCGATTACTTTAACTTTTCCTTCTTCACCAGAAATAATTGCATCCGTATTAAAGTGGATACTAAAAGATAACACTTTTCCTAATTCATCTACCACATCACTGTAATTATGATATTCATTTACTTGTCCATCTATGAAGGTTACTGCTTCTAACTGTCCTTTTGTAATAGTACCTGTTTTATCACTAAATAGAATATTCAAACTACCAGCAGTTTCAATACCAGCTATCTTACGAACTAATACGTTGTCTCTTAACATCTTACCCATGTTGAGGGCTGATACTAAAGCAATCATCAATGGAAGTCCTTCTGGCACTGCCATGACAATAATAATAACAGCTAACATAATTGCTTGAACGAAATCATTTAAAACTGTTCCCCAGTCATTAAAATACGTACTGACATGAGCAAAAGAAATTGTGTCACCATTATAAAGCATATTTTGTATCATAAAAGCCACTGCAATTGCAATACCACCAATATAACCGAATTTACTAATGCCATGAGCTAACTTCTTAAGCTTCACTTTAAGTGGAGTATCTCGTTCCTCTTCCACCTGCAATTCCTTTGCAATCTCCCCATATACAGACTTATCACCCACGGTAGTTACTCGCATAACCGCATTATTGGAGCATACGACAGAGCCTCTAAACACTTTATATGGATTTAAGAAATCAATGGTCTTATCTGTATCAACGTAATCCTTTGGAATGGCTTCCTTAGAAGCTTCCTTACTCTCTCCATTTAATACCGATTGATCCACCTTAAGTATTCCATCAATAATCACACCATCAGCAGGAATCTTATCCCCTGACTGTAAAAGAATACAATCATCAACTACAATATCATTAATTGGAATCTGAACAATCTCACCATTACGATATACCTTGCAGAAAATTCGAGAAGCCTCCTCCTGAAGCTTCTGAAATGCATTCTCATTACGATATTCTGAAAAAGTAGATACAAAGGTAGCCAACAACACTGCCACAGCGATACCTACCGCTTCATACCAATGGGATTCGCCGATAATTACAAAAACTACATTAATCAGCAATGCAACACATAAGATAATAATCATCGGATCCTTGAAGTTTCCAATAAGTTTTTCAAAAAAGCTTTCACCCTTTTGTTCTGAAATGGAATTGTCACCATATTTACTCTTCGATTCCTGAACTTGGGCATCATTTAATCCGTAAACTTTCATAAGTACTCCTTTTTTCAATATAGTTAATTAAATCTATCATCCTACTGGACCTTCTCTTTTGTATATTATGTAACAAACATCGCCTTTAAGGGTGGCAACTTGATACATCCACTGTTTACTTATGAAGATAAATCCGTCAGATACTAAGAAGTATACCATTTTCCTCCCTCTGACTTCAATATCTGAAATCTCTTTTTAATAGTACTTTAATAATAGAACTACCCATAGGTGGTATTAGTTTATTTTATAAAATTGCTAATAACATCGACAATAAACCGCACGCAACACCAAATCCCGACATGCAAATTTGTAGTTTAAGAATGTCTGGCTTTAATACCTTATTTTTTACATCCAGTTTAGTAAGAAGCTGACTAGCAAGATCTACAATGTGTTTCCTATAAACCTTAAGGGTAAGATCTGTTATAATCTGATGTTTATCTAACAATAACTCACCAACCTCATACATCCTCATCTCTGTCATAGAATTCATGCGTTCCTGCAATTTATCCTTTATCATGGGCTGACATCTTTCCTCTAGGTAGCTTTCAATCGCTTTCTCCATTGGCTCCTCTACTAACTCCCACAAGCTTCCTTTCATAAGACCGGTAAGAAAACCCAACTTACTCTTCTCTACCAATACCCTCTTAATCTCCTCTAGGATAATATTAGAAATTTGACTCTTTTTAAGCTCAAGAGTGATGAGTTCGGCTAATTTACTACTACCAACCTCTATGGCAGTACGTCTTGTCTCTTTATCTACATAAAGCTCTATGACTTCTCCTACCGTTCTAGTATCTTGGGTCATTTCAGCTATTTTTTGCCCAATGCCGTCACTAATTGCCTTAGTTACTCGTTCAGACAGTAAGAAATCTTCTAATCGTTTATAGTCAAGCAGCATGGATATTTTTTTCTTTACTAGATAACTTAATAAAAATCCTAGCCCTCCACATGTAATAGGTGCAAACCAGTATAACTCCATAATAATTCCTCCTCTTGAAATATGTTATGTCATTCAAAGCAAAGAACTTTAAAAATAGTTTTACTTGATATTACCCCATAAATCCATCATATGTAAAGAAGAAATCAAAAAAAGCCCTAAAACTATGAAATAGGGCCTAAATGATATTGACTAACTTTAATTACTCCATTCTTGTTCAATTGACACTATGTTACATTATTCGCATATAATAATCATATCACCATATAAATAAGGAGTGATCCTATGAGCCGGGGATTTCATAGATGCAATAGACATCATAGACGAAGACGTCGTAGGGGTGTAGTTATTATAAAGAGATTTTAATAATCTTTTCATTACAGAAGGATTCTATAATAGCCCTTCATGAACTATGTAAAGAAAAGACAGCTTAGGCTTCTCGTCATCCATCTGCTTCGATTCGTGGTTTTGTATATTAAATAAGCACCTTTCATTAAAATTTATTTTAATCTGTACCCCCTTTACTGGTTTTGTCCAGAAAAGGGGGTACAGACCAATCATTGATTTCACAGAGGTCTTTACTACTATTTATTCATTTTACTCTTAAAGCTGCCTAACGGATTTGAACCGCCAATCTCCGCCTTACCAATGTAGAGATAAGAGTTAAGTGGTAGTGGGTAAAATGGTGGAATGGGTGGTCTTATAGGATTTGTAAGACATTGAGATGTGGAGAAATTGAGTAAGATTGACTAACTTTTCGTAGGGTTTTAGTCATATGTTAGAGGCTTCCATAAAGTTTATACCGCCAATAATCAGCCCAAAAGTTATCACAATTATTCATTAAAAGCTTATCCATAAACTCTTTAAAACTGTATCTTAAAAGTATAAATTCATCTAAGCACATACAACTTCCAAAATAAAGACTATACCCTTGGACAGAATCATCAACTACTAACAATATGTAATCTTCCAAAAAATATGCTATAGGAAAAACATTTTCTTCAAATTCAAAAAGTTCTTGAGTTTGAATTACTTCTTCAAAAGAAAATATATGATGATCCCCAGAATTATAAAAAAATATACCATTAGATAGTTTTAATAATTCAATATATTCATTTGGTAATTTAGGGGATATACATTGAATTTGACTATCATCTAATCCTTCATTAAGCTGAACACTTAATTCGCTAAATTCACCTTCACCAATATAAACCTTTAAAGTTGTATTACTCAGTTTTAAAAGAGTTTCTATAATTCTATCCATTATACTATCTCCTAAATTAAACTTTTATACTTAATTAGTAACTTCTCCACCAAGTTGTCACTGATGTATGAAACGAATTTGGTAAAGGTATTAAGTTAGAATACGCATCTTCCTATCAGTTGTAATTTACTCCATTAATGCTATACTCCCTATCTTAAGTCTTTCAATCTCCGGTTCATAGGATGCTAGAGTTTTTTCTCTTATTCTAGCTTTTCCGCTTTATTAGTTATTTCATTTAGTAATTCTGAGAGGTCTTCCTTTGTTTCTCCAAATAACTCATTATCTTCATTATCTTCAAACTCTTCCCATGATAAATCCCGCATCTTTATCTTTTGTTATATTATATCAAATTTTCCCATAGTTAAACAATGTATAGCAT
>JAEZQN010000068.1 GCA_023441145.1 Bacillota bacterium | reverse complement strand
GTCCATTTTCTATACATAGCAGATTCTATAATGTTTTGTCCAATAAAAATTGTTACTAAACTGATTAATATAAGGATGCTTATGGCATAATAGATTTTTTTCCTTCTCTTACTCAAGTAGGGACGTGCCTCTTCTCTGTAAGATCCTTTATGGGTATCCTCCTTCTTTAGGCTTTCATAATATAACTGACACTGTTTACATTCCGTTTTCATGTAACTTCCTCCTTAATTGTTCACGTGCTCGAAAATAGGTACCTCTGGCCCAGGACTCCGACTTCCCCATTAATTGGCCTATTTCTTTTAGTGAGCGTTCCCCAAAGTATTTCAATCTAAAAACCTCTCCCACTATGTTAAACCCACCTATTAATTAAACGAACCTACTACTAAAAACATTAAATAAGAATTTAAAAATATTACTATTTTTTCCACTATCTTTTATTCAGTTTACATCAAACTAATAGTAAAGACAACTACGACAGATTATAAAAAAACTTGACCTTAACACCTGCCAAAGATTACTATTAAAGAATAGAACAGCGAGGTGGTCTTGATGGATTTTAGTAAACTAATGAATAGCCCAGAATACGATTTTTTGCGGTCCCATAAACGATTAGGTAAGAGAATACTATTGCTTGGTTTAGGGGGAAGTCATGCCTATGGTACAAGCAACGAATCCAGTGATATAGATTTTAGAGGAATCACTCTTAATTTGCCTTCTGATTTACTTGGTCTAACGGAATTTGAACAATATGAAGATGCCAATACGGATACTGTCATTTACTCCTTTAATAAAATCGTAAGACTACTGCTAGAATGTAATCCAAACACCTGTGAAATTCTAGGACTTGACGAGGACCAATATCTTATTAAGAGTCCTTTAGGACAGGAGATTATCGATAATAGCAATCTATTTATCTCCAAAAGGGCAGCCAAGTCTTTTGGTGGTTATGCAAGCGCACAACTTCGCAGACTACAAAATGCAATTGCTAGAGATTCTATGCCTCAACCAGAACGGGAACGGCACATCCTAAATTCGGTACAGAATGCATTAGAAGACTTTAATCGCAGATATCAAGATTTTGATCATGGTAGCCTCAGGCTTTATATTGATAAGGCTGTAACACCATCTTTTGAAACAGAAATCTTTGTAGATGCTAATTACACCCACTACCCTCTTCGAGATTACGAGAAAATGTTCTCTTCTCTTCACAATGTTATTAGAGAGTATTATAAAATTGGTAAGCGCAACAAAAAGAAAGATGACAACCATCTTAATAAGCATGCGATGCACCTCATCCGCCTATTTATGATAGCCATAGATATTTTGGACCATGGTATTATAAAAACTAACCGTACCCATGATCTAGATCTGTTATTAAAAATACGAAATGGTGGTTTTCAGAAGGAAGATCATACATTCACTAAAGAATTCTATGAGATATTAGCGCATTATGAAAAGGAATTAGAGCGGGCCACAAAAGAAACCTCTTTACCAGAGAATCCAGACATGGAGAAAGTAGAAGCTTTTGTAGAGCATATTAATAGGAAGGCAATTGAGGGTGATTACGAATGAATATGATTTCAACAATCCAATCCAAACTACATGAAATTGAACGACAGGAAAATGTCACTATACTACTTGCCGTCGAATCTGGGAGCCGTGCTTGGGGATTTGCTTCCCCCGACAGTGACTATGACGTTCGTTTTATTTACGTAAGACCGATGGAGGAATACTTACGAATCGACGAAACCAAAGATGTCATCGAATGGCAGCTAGACGATGTTCTAGATATCAATGGTTGGGATTTAAAGAAGTCTCTTGTTCAATTTAGAAAGGGCAATGCCACACTTTTTGAATGGAGCAATTCCCCCATTGTATACCTAAAAAGCCCTCAGTGGGATAGCATTTATGAGGTGGCAAAGGAATATTTTTCATGTAAAGCTAGTATTTATCACTATTATGGCACTGCCAAGAATACCTTTCTTAGCTATCTTCAAGAGGAGACTGTGAAATATAAAAAATACTTCTATGCACTGCGCCCTCTTCTGGCATGTCAGTACATTGAACAATTTCATTGTCCTCCACCAGTACTCTTTGATGAATTATTGAGACTTTCACTTCCTGACAATCTTAGAAAGGGAGTCGAAGGACTACTTGAAATCAAGAAGGTTACAGATGAGAAGGACTTAAATCCACAAATACCTGTGATCTATGATTTTATTAGAAGTGAACTGGAAGTTCAAAAAACCATAGCTGATACGATGGCAGATGACCATACGAAGAATTGGGATGAGTTAAACAGAGTATTTATTCAAGCTCTAGCTTTAAAAACTTGACCTCAATGCCTGCCAAAGATTACTATTAAATAAGAATATTAAGAAAAATATTGAGAGGTGTATTATGGTTAGACCAGAGGGTGGAAAACTAGTTTCAAAGATAGATACCTATTTAAACTGTGCTGAAGTGTTTGCCTATAGAAGCACATGCATTAAAAGAAAATACGGGGCAGTTATTGTGAAAGATGATGTTGTGATTTCAACAGGATATAATGGTGCACCGAGAGGTTTTGAGAATTGTTGCGATAT
>JAEZQN010000019.1 GCA_023441145.1 Bacillota bacterium | reverse complement strand
GCATTACCAAAGGCAGCCTTACTAGAAAAGATTAATGAATACAAATAGAAATGAACAAAGAAAAGCCATCCTACGATGGCTTTTCTCTTGTATATACTAGTTTAGTTTGGCTTATCTGTAGGCTGCTCTAGTTCTATGGTAGCCTCTTTTTTTAATAATCGATTGTTAATTAATTTATTGGACAAGAAGGCAAAGACGGCAACAAAAGGAACGCCTAAAAACATCCCTAGTACTCCACCGTAAGCTCCACCTAAGGTAATGCCAAAGATTACCCAAAGAGGAGTAAGTCCAGTGGATTCTCCTAAGATCTTAGGCCCTAAGTAGAGACCATCAAACTGCTGCAAGATAAATATCATAATTGCAAAGATCAACGCTTGTGTTGGATCTATGAATAGATAGATTAGTACTCCAGGAATAGCACCAATAAAAGGGCCAAAATAAGGAATCATATTCGTTACTCCTACGATTATACTTAGAAGTATTGCATAGTCTAGTCTCAATATACTCATAGCAATAAAACAAATGATACCTATAATTAGAGAATCAATAAACTTACCAACAATAAACTTACTAAATATCAGGTTACACTCTCTTAATGTCTGAAGAAAGGAAGAAGCTCTTTTTTTAGACATAACACAATAAGTAATTCGTTTAAAGTTAAGCTTAATGGAATTCTTCTCAGACAACATATAGCAGCTAATCACGAATGCTAGCAAGACATTAATGAGTAGCTTTACGATGGAAACAGACAGGGATAGTAGATAAGAGATGACATCAGTGCCATAGTTAAATAGCTTTGGAATCATATCATTTAATTTATTCTCTACCATTTCTATATCTAGACCTGGAAGAAGGTCAGAAAATCCTGAAAGAAAACTATTAAAGGCTTTTTCTACGTCCTCGATGTTAATTCTTCTATAAGTAGTATCTAAGTCTACGGCTGAATTAACTAGCTCTGGTGTAATGTATAAAATGACGATGGTAAGACAAGCTAGCACAACAACATAGGTAACAGCAATAGCAATAATCTTACGGGCTTTTCCCTTAGATTTTTTCATCAACCCTTTTCCTAATAATCGTTCAAACCATTTTACAAGAGGGTTTAAGATATAGGCGATAAAAAAGGCAATGACAAATGGTGTCAGAGCAGTTAATACATTGCGTAGAACGCTTACTAGACTTTGCCAATTTACAATTGCCATAATCAGTAGGGTAGAAAGGGTAACAAAGACAAGACCATAAACACAAATGGTAAAGAAGAGAGAATTAGGGTGAAACTTGTAGCTATGAGATTTATCCTGTAACTTCTTGCCTGAATGCGTTTCATTAGCTATGGTATTCTTATTATTGGAATCACTCATTATTCGATACTCCTATAGTATATTATTATTATAACAGATAACACCATTATAGAGGTTAAACACAGAAGAATCAACGAGCTCGTATAATAATGATGCAAAAATATAGAGTGTTTTATACAAATTACATTTATTTATGAAAAAATTCAAAAAATTTAAAGAAAGTACTTGCATTTTAAATTTCTATCATATATAATTAATCTCGCGTTAAGAAATTATGTACAATTTTATAAATGCTACGCGCTTCTAGCTCAGTTGGTAGAGCACCTGACTCTTAATCAGGGTGTCCAGGGTTCGAGCCCCTGGAGGCGCATTGAAAAGTCTTAGTTTGGCGGAACACGAGTCCGTTGGGTTAGGGCTTTTTTAGTTGTAATGAAAGTTTTCATTACATATAATAGAAATTATAAACGATGGAGGATTGTCCTATGCTTAAATTAACAAAAAGAAAGCTAATAGTACTTATCACGATGTTCGTATTACTATTGGTGGGTTGTGTTAATACAGAAGAGGAGAAAGATATGCTAGGCAGACCAGAAGTATCGACACAGGTGCCTAGTACAGAGGCGACTACGACACCAAAGCCTACAAGTATCCCACAGACATCAGAAACGAATGAACCTTCCGCCACGCCAGAGGCTTCTAAAGAACCGGAAGCCACAGCTACACCTGAGATAACAGAGAATAATGTAAACTCCTCCTTTGAGGTACATTATATAGATTGTGGACAAGGAGATAGCATATTACTTCGTTCAGAAAACGAAACAATGCTTATTGATGCTAGTAATAATAAGGATGGGGAAGCAATTGTTTCTTATTTAAAAAAACAGGGTATTAAGAAGCTAGATTATTTAGTGGGAACCCACCCAGATGCAGACCATATTGGAGGGTTAGATACCGTAATTAATTCTCTTGCTATTGGCAAAGTATACATGCCAAAGAAACAGAATAATACGAAGACATTTGAAGATGTACTTACAGCAATAAAAAACAAGGGATTAAAAATATCTTCTCCGAAACCAGGAACAGAGATAACCTTGGGAGGCGCTAAGTTAACCATCTTAGGGCCTATTAACTACTATGATGATGATAATAATAACAACTCCATTGTTATCCGTGCAGTACATGGTCAGAATTCCTTTTTGTTTATGGGAGATGCAGAGCTACAGGAGGAGACAGATCTAATAGATGCAGGGACAAATCTTAATGCTACGGTATTAAAGGTAGGACACCATGGGAGTAGTTCCTCTACCTCTAGATACTTTTTAGATAAGGTAAAGCCAAAATATGCAGTGATTAGTTGTGGAGAAGATAATAGATATGGACATCCACATAAGGAAACATTAACCTACCTGGATATGTCTAACACCAAGGTATATCGAACTGACTTGCAAAAAACAATAATTATGAAGTCAGATGGTAGTAAGCTAGACATTAGTACGGGGAATGCTTCTGCAATAGGTGGAAGTACTGATAAAAGTAGTACAAGCAGTAAGAATGAGAGTACTCAGATAAAGGAAGAAACCAATAAAAACAACACCAGTAAAAATGACACCGGTTCCGCGGGTACCTCTTATATTGGTAATATAAACTCTCATAAATTTCATGTATCTAGTTGCAGCTCCTTGCCTGCAGAAAAAAATAGGGTGTATTTTAAAACAAGAGGAGAAGCTACTAGTAAAGGATATGATCCTTGTAAAAGATGTAATCCATAAATAAGGAGGGATACGATGTACATTGTAGATCGAATAGAAGGGGCTTATGTGGTTTGTGAAAAAGAGGACAAGGTCTTTGTAGATATTGAGAAGGCTTTGTTTCCAGCCGATATTAAAGCCGGAGATGTGGTTTACGAAGAAAACGGAAGATATCTTATAGATATAGAGCAAACAAAGAAGAGAAGCGAGGCAATTCGTAAGCTAATGGATAGTCTGTGGGAAGATTAGAATAGAGCATAAAAGGTAAGTGTATGGATACTTCATGTCTTAGAGTAGTGAAATACTTAAGAGATAAAGAATATTCCATGCACTTTTCTTAAATATCTCTTAATAATGTAGAAAATTGTTTTTTATATATCAAACATTTGGTAAAATAATGATAGTAAAAACTGGTAGTAAATATAAATAAATCTGATTAAGAGATGGGAGAATACATATGGAGAACCAAAGCTCAGTCCAAAATATTTTACAAGAGGTTAAGACGGTAATAAAAGGAAAAGACCAGGTGGTAGAAAAGGTATTAATAGCATTATTAGCCAAAGGGCACATTTTAATTGAAGATATACCTGGTGTAGGAAAAACTACTATGGCATTAGCTTTTTCTAGAGCTATGTCTTTAGACTATAAGAGAATGCAATTTACACCAGATGTTTTGCCTTCAGACGTAGTGGGCTTTACTGTACTTACTAAGGAGCAGACGTTTGAGTATAAACAAGGAGCTGTACTTTGTAATTTATTTTTAGCAGATGAAATTAACCGTACCTCTTCTAAGACCCAATCAGCATTGTTAGAGGTTATGGAGGAAGGAAAAGTAACAGTAGACGGTACCACTAGACAGGTGCCAAAACCTTTCAATGTAATTGCTACGCAGAACCCTGAAGGTAGTGCGGGAACTCAACTATTGCCGGAATCTCAGCTAGACCGTTTTATGATTAAGCTATCTATGGGTTATCCAGATATCCATGAGGAGATTAGTATTATTAAAGGAAAGCAGACAGGGGATCCTCTCGATAATGTGGAACCTGTGGTAAGTACAGAAGAAATACTTCTTATGCAAGAGCAAGTAAGTAATGTGTTTATTCATGATGTACTTTATGCATATATTACTGCATTAGTATCTGCAACTAGAAAAAATGATATGGTTTCCCTAGGAGCAAGTCCAAGAGGAAGTATTGCACTTACTGCAATAGCCAAAGCTCGTGCTTACGTAATGGGTAGAGATTATGTTTTACCAGAAGATATTAGTGTTATGCTTCCTGATGTAATCAGTCATCGTCTTGTATTAAATCCTAAGGCAAGAGTAGGTCGTATAAAGGTAGAGGATGTCATTAATCAGATATTAGAAAAAGTACCTGCGCCAAAGCTATAGTATTAAGGTTTTATGTGTATAATAGAAGCATTTTGTGGATAAACCGAAAGGAAACAATAATGAATGTGGATTAATAAGATAATTTATTTTTTATTAACTGTATATGCAGCAGTTTTGTCTGTTCTCTACTATGAGGTACAGGCACTATATATCTTTGTAATTCTGCTACTATTACCTTTATTTTTTTTGGTACAGGTTTATTTAGTAAAAAGAAAACTCTATGTGGCTCTTACCTCCAACTCTAAAATAGCATTAGCAGGAGGGGATGGTATGCAAATAAGGATACTTGTAGGCAATGATTCCTTCCTACCAGCAACCTGTGTAAAGATTAGAATCCTATATGAAAATAGTTTTGCAGAAGGCAAAATAAAAAAAGACTTTATGGTAAGTGTAGGACCTAAAAGTCAAAAGTACATAGATTTTACTTTAAAGTCATCTCATACAGGTTTGGTTAAAATCAAAGTAGAAAAAATAATGGTGTATGACTTTATACGAGTATTCTCTCGAACGGTTAAGAAGGAAGCTGAAGTAATGGTCTCTGTTTTACCAGAAATCTATATGATTGGAAGCAATATCACCATTCATGAGCCGGATTTTGTAGAAAGTGATGTGTTTTCTAAGAAGAAACCAGGGGATGATCCTAGTGAGGTCTTTGATATTAGGGAGTATAAACCAGGGGATAGAATTAACAGAATACATTGGAAACTTAGTAGTAAAAAAGAAACTATTCTCATAAAGGATTATAGCCTTCCAGTTGCTAATTCGGCTAGTATCATAATTAATACCTCTTTACCAAAGGAAATAGTAGATAAGCTAAAATATCTAGATGCTTTGATGGGTACGGTAGCTTCCATTTCCTATGAACTATTGAGCAGTGGATGTCATCATTATGTGGCATGGTATGAGCAAAAGGAGCAGAACTATATATCGTCCAACCTTGTAGATTTAAATGATATGTATGATATGATGAGTAATCTTATTTGCATTACCCCTACTGATGAAAAAAACGATGTTTTAGAAGCACATCAGGTATATGGGGAGCCAAACAAGGTTTCTCGAGTGTTTTATATCACCAATGAACTAACAGAAGAGGTAGTTGGACTTTTAATAGATTCCTATGGTCAAGCACAAATTGAGGTACTGCTTTTAGGGGATAAGGGACCAGAGGAAAATGAGGAAGACAGTTTAGGACAGCGACTTCATAAACAGTATATTGCTATTTCAGATTGTAAAACCAGTATAGAAGCTTTACAAATGTAGCATAAGGAGTAGATATGAGACGAAACCAAGGGAATAATGGATTAACCATTGAAAATAACATAGAGTTAGTAGAAGTTGTTTCTTCTAAGACTTCTGTTATAGCGTATATTCTTGAAGCAATAATGGTGGTTTTTTTATGCTTAAGTATTCTATATTGTTTTCTTAGTGGAATGAAAATTAAGATTAATGTTGCTGGACTAAACATAAGAGTTATTATGTATGTTGGTATTCTCTTTGTACTCTTCCTATATAAACGTTATATTAAGTTTACATTACCGGTAGTGATATTGATCTACCTTCTTGTAGGATTTTATTCATGGGATAGTATACAGGCAGGATTTGTTAAGGTGGTTAACTCCATTATTGATTTAAACAATATATATTATCATAAGAATCTAGAAAAATTATCTTATGATTTTTATGAGTTAGCAGGCAATAATAATGCTTTTATTTATTATATTAGCTTTTTATTAACGGGAATATTATGTTATATAATACTATATGCAAGGTATACCTTTACCTATTTAATCGTTACTCTTCCAATAACATTTTCTTGCTTTTTCTTTGGATATGTACCTTCCCTAGCTGCCTATACTGGATATATAGCTGGAACGGTAGGTGTTATAGGAAGTATTATCAGCGAAAAACACAGTTGCATGCATTCAAAAGCAAAAGGAAATGTTAATGTAATTCCTTATATTATAGTAAATCGTTCTAAATTAATCATCCAATATCTAAGTATAGCAATGGTATTGGTTGTATTAACCCTAGCTTATACCTTATATTCACCTGAAAGGTATGATAAGGAATTTAAGGGTGATGAAATTAGAGTAGTAGCCCAGCAAAAGTTTAATGAGCTTATGTCAGGGGAGTTATTAAAGGATACCTTCTTTGGTAAGCTTTTTCAGTCAAAGGCAGCATCTGGAGGTATTAATAAAGGTATTCTTAATGGGGTAGGGGAAATAAACTTTGACCATAAGCCAGCCCTTAAAATCACCATAGAGGACAGTGCTTATGAAGGAGCCTGTTATTTAAGAGGATATGTAGGCGAGGAGTACAATACATACTATTGGGAGCCGCTATCCAAAGAGGACCAGGAGAGATTAAAAGGTATTGAGGAGGGATTCGCTATGGCTTATAATAGCGAAAGCCTTTCTTCTGCTATGTTTAATTTATTAGAGAATTCCCCATATAACCTAATTACTTATAATACTAGGGGTATGGAAGTGGAAAATATCAATGCAGATTCTTCGGTAGACTACATTCCATACAATACATTAAGTAGCATTGGAATGGAAAAAGGTAATCTAACAGCTGATAGCAATTACTATATGTATATAAGCTTACAACCTCCCATGGGAGAGGGCTCACCATTAAGTGAACTCTTTCGTAATTCTGATTTTGTAAATACTTTTAAGTTAAACCTAATTAATTCTACTATATATGAGCAGTACTATCAGGTTGATATGACCGAGAATTGGGCTAGTCAGGTTTCGATAGAGAAACAGAATACCTTGGGAAACTCTTTATATAGAACAAATAATCCAACTTACAATGTTTCACTGGAGGATAGGGAGTTCCAGGAGAGTCTAGTTACTTCTACTGCAAACCTATATCAAGGGGAAGAGATAATGAAAGATACATTTCCCCTTTATCTCAATAGGGATGATTACGTACTTAATTTAGGCAATACTATTGTTGATTTTAACGCCTATGCAAGGGATGAAAACGCATATTTCAACTTTGCCAGAGAAGTATATACGAAGTTGCCGGAGGAAGGTCTAGAGAAGGTTAAGGAATTAGTGAAAGACCATCAGGTTCAAATTGAGCCAACTGTTCTAAATGGAGAGAATTATTCAACGATTAGCCAAATAGGTGGAATCCTTAGTGTAGATAACTCCTATCGGACAGCAGAAGGTAATTTTCTATATGAAGGAGATTTTCCAGTGAGGGAGGACGATGAATCGATCCAGGGAAAATATTATGAAGCCATTGAGTATGTTCGTAATTATTTGGCTCAGAATACGAGTTATTCACTTAAACCTGGAACGGCTCCATCTGGGGAAGACTATGTTGAGTATTTTCTATTCACTAATAAAAAGGGTTTTTGTGTTCACTATGCAACGGCTGCTACTGTGATGCTGCGTGCTATGGGTGTACCTGCTAGGTATGCAGAAGGGTATGTGATCACAAAAGATGATTTTGAAAACGCAAATAGTATTAACCAGTCTGAAGGGAATACTTCTTTAAAAGACAAATTTGAAATGGATATACTAGATACCAATGCCCATGCTTGGGTAGAAGTATATCTACCTGGCCTAGGATGGCAACCGATCGAAATGACAGCGCCTTATATCTATGACTCGGATATAGAAGTACCACCAGTAAATAATGATCCTACAGCTACCCTAAAACCTACACCATCGCCAACACCAACAGTGAAGCCATCTAGTAAGCCAACAGTAAGTCCAAAGCCAACAGTTAAGGCTACTCCTACTGCTAAACCAAGAGTAACAAAAAGCCCTGCTAGTACAAACAATCAGTTAGGGTTCTTTGGAGGATTAAAAAGCTGGTATGAACAGTTAAATACTACAGTTAAAGTAATTATTAAAACATGTTTGACGCTTTTACTGTTACTAATTATATTTATTATAGGTCTTTATATCAGGTATTTCTTAGTAAGAGGAATTCGCTCAAGGAAGATGCAGAAGCTTACTAATAATCAGATGGTTCTCTATGAGAATACTAGACTTGATAAGGTATTAAAGCATTTTAACCTAACGTATTACTCTAGTGAACCTTATGGAGAATTTGTAGAGAACTTAAATCAAAAGTTTGATTTTGTGGACAAGGAGCAGGCACTCAACTACTATGAGATAGTTCTAAAGGCTAGGTTTAATAAGGAGCAGATTACAGACGAAGAGCAACTTAAATGTAAAAAGTTTTATGAAGCCTATGTAGCAGGACTTTGTAATAATACTGGTAAGATAGTAGGCTGGATCTATAGAAAACGCTGGATTTTATAAAAGGGGGATACGTATGTCAAAGATATTAATTGTAGAGGATGAAGCAAAGATTGCCCGTTTTCTTCAGTTAGAACTAAAACATGAGGGCTATGATGTAGACTTGGCCTTTGATGGAAAGGTTGGACTGGATAAAGCATTACATGGAGAAGCTGACCTTATTATTTTAGATATTATGTTACCTGGAATAAATGGAGTAGAAGTATGCAAAAAGGTTAGGGAGGCACAACTAAAAATCCCTATCATAATGCTTACTGCTAAAGATGATGTCATGGATAAGGTTACAGGCTTAGATAATGGGGCAGATGATTATATGACGAAACCTTTTGCCATAGAAGAATTACTTGCTAGAATGCGTGTGGCTTTAGGTCGGAGACAAGTTGAGACTAAGGTTGAGGAGCTTAATTTCGGTGAGTTAAAACTAAAGCTTTTAAGTCATAGTGCATTCTATGGAGAAGAAGAGCTAGTACTTACTAAAAAAGAATATGAGCTTCTGGAGTATCTACTTAGGCATAAGAACGTTGCTATTACAAGAGAAGAATTATTAAGTAAGGTTTGGGACTATGAGTATCTTGGTGATACTAATGTAGTAGATGTGTACATTCGTTACTTAAGGCAGAAAATTGATGATAAATACCAGGTGCGTATTATTAACACAGTACGAGGGGTAGGGTATATTATAAAAGATGAGTGATAAGTTTGTTGAATGGATTAGAAGAGTACTTTTGAAAACAGTTTTACCATTTCGTAAGAAAATAAATAAAATGCTAAGCCAGTTGCATTTTTCTATGGCTTCTCGTATTTCCTACTATTATATGCGTTTGTTTATAGCGTATGGTGTATTGTTTATTGTTATGATTTATGGCGTGTATATTCTAGTCCAAGCTAAGACCTATGTGGAGTACGCAGACACGATTACCGAGACATTGTCATCAGGCAAGGTATCCTTTCCGTTGGACAACAACGATGGAAATAGATCAGTAAACCCATATTATGACAGAGGTGTTAGCCTTCGTGTAAGAGAAAAGGATACTGGAAGAGTATTATATAATGACATCACCTTTGATGTGGAAGAAGATACCAATGCTTTGGACAAATACTCTGTTAACTATATGGATAATGGCCAGTTTATTGTAAAAGACCATTATTCCTTTTATGATAACGAGATAGAGTATGAACTGTATTTTCAATATAACATGACTCAATCTCTGACATTATTGCAGAGTTTTATATTGTGGCTCATCGTTTTGTACTTGGTGCTTGTTATTGTTGTGGGCAAGTTTTCAAAACGAGGAGTTGACAGACTGTTAACTCCTATTAAAAGTATGTCTCTTACTGCCAATCGTCTTACTGCTAACAATCTACACAGTGAGCGATTGAATGTAGAGGGGACAAAAAATGAGTTAAAGGAATTGGCAGCTATCATTAATAATATGCTAGACCGAATTGATTTGTCTTATGAAAGTCAGAAACAATTCGTTTCAGATGCATCTCACGAGCTTCGCACCCCAATTGCTGTTATTCAAGGATATGCTGGTATGCTTAAGCGATGGGGAAGTGAGGACAAAGAGGTTTTAGAAGAATCCATAGAGGCAATTAATAAAGAAGCCAAGTCTATGCACGATTTAGTTCAAAAATTACTTTTCCTCTCAAGACACGATAAAAAGACTCTTAACCTTAAGAGGGTCAAATTTAATATGAGACCATTAGTAGAAGAAATGGTAAAGGAAACAAAAATGGTCGTTCAAAATCGTATCATTATTGGCGATAAATTGGAGGATACTATTGTCTATGGAGATAAGCAGTCGTTAAAGCAAGCACTACGAATTTTCATCGACAATGCAGTCAAATATTCTAATGATGGAGATACCATTACGGTAACTTTGGAAAATGACAATGGCACCTGTATTCTCTCTGTATCCGATACAGGAATCGGTATGAAAGAAGAAGATATCAGAAAGGTGTTTGACCGTTTTTACCGGGCAGATGGGGCTAGAGATGGAAAGGTAGAAGGACATGGTCTTGGTCTATCCATAGCTAAGCTAATCGTATTAAATCATGCGGGAAGTATCAAGGTACGATCTCAGAATAAGATGGGTTCTACCTTCACTATTGTATTACCTAATTACTACCGTTACGGCCTCATGAAATAAAAGTAATTTAATTATAAATTACAATTAATTTTTGATTAAGTTTCTGTTTATTCAAAGAAAATTCATATATTTATGCTATAATAGTTAAGTATGAATAAAAGAAGGTTCATAACAGTTGATAAAACCACAGAAAAGGAAATGAAGGTGTTACAATGGGTTTACCAATGTTTTATAACGATGTAGATGAATGGAATCAAGCGCTACTATTATACAATGCGGCCTTAAAGGAAATTAATACAAAGCTTGAAATATTAAGTGAGGAGTTTAAACTAACTCATAGCTATAATCCAATTGAACATATCACATCAAGGATTAAATCTCCTCAAAGTATAGCAAAAAAACTACAACACAAAGGATTAAAACTGACAACTGAGAACATCGTTAAATACATTAATGACGTTGCTGGCATCCGAATTATTTGTTCTTTTACCTCAGACATCTATCGAATTGCGGATTTGGTAGCTAAACAAAGTGATGTTAAGGTACTTAAGGTAAAGGACTATATTATGTGTCCTAAGGAAAATGGCTATATGAGTTACCATATGATTGTGTCAGTACCTATTTTTCTGTCCAATAATGCAGTCGATACAAAGGTAGAGATTCAGATTCGTACCATAGCTATGGACTTTTGGGCAAGTCTTGAGCACAAGATATATTATAAGTTTGAAGGGAATGCACCAGAGCGAATTCGTCGACAGCTTAAGGAGTGTGCAGACATTGCCAGTTATTTGGATCGTAGAATGTTATCTATAAATGAAGAAGTTCAAAGTTTTCATCAGGAAAATGTTGACGTAACTAATACCTATCAAAGTGTTTTAAAAGATTTCTATGGGAAAATATACTCCGATGAGGATTTAGAGGACTCTAAGAGTACCTTCTTTGAAGAGGAGACAGTAGAAGAGGACCGCCAAGATCCAGTGATTGTGCCAACAAAAGCACAAGAGGATGTTACTATGGTAAATCGAATAGAGCGTCTTTATCATAGTAAGGGAAGTGTACAAGAGGAAGAAAACTATGTGAATACTACTTACTCCCCTGAAGGAGAAGTATATTTGAATCAAGTCCATGGCATTAAGGATTCTGAAGAAAAGGACGAAGTAATAGAAAGAGGAAAAAAAGAAGGAATATCTGGATTCTTTTTTCGCAAAAAAGATAAAGAGAAGGTGTCCACCAACGATACCGTATTTAGTGAATAGGTAGAGTATGTGTGAGACTTAAGGATGGTTTTGAAAATATATAAGGTAATACAAAGGAGGATAATGTATGGGGAATATGAGTGGGCAGGACTCCAATTCTTTGTTTTCAAAAAGATTGAAGAAAATTACCTCAGAGCGTCAGTCTCTAAATAAAAGGCCGGAACAGCCTAATACCATTGTAGCAAAAATTGAGAAAGTATTATTTGCATACCGACAGACACTAGCTTACTACCAAGATTTATTAGAGCAGTATGAGGTAGATTTTAAAAATAACCTCAGAGAAGTTGCACCACATAAAGGAATATCCGTAGTAGCCAGTGAGCTACAGAACTTGACCGATCAACTAATGTTAGGTATTCAGGAATTAGAAAACATAGTGCAGCGAGTAAGTATTATTTCTACACAAGGTGCAAGTGAGTATGTAGCTGCAACTACGTCTACTATTTCTGATGAGGTTGAAACCTCTGGTAATGATGAAGAAAGTTTGTTGCAGATGGAGGAATACAATAAAAATCTAACAGAGATTAAGAAGCGCTTAGAAGATTTAATGAGGTTTGTGGGCAAGGTCGATGGTAGTATTATTGAGAATCTGAAATCCCATACCAATGCAAACCAAGAAGAACTTGTTAAGCAGCTTTTGGAACTAAAAGCGTTGACACAGAAGCGCAATAAAGGAATAAAACCTTTATTACTATTTAATTTAATTTTTGGAATTCTCAATATTGGTGGAATTGTATTTTTGATTTTAGAGCATTTGGGAATTATTCACTTATAATACATAGTAAGGGCCTGTTACAATCTTTGTAACAGGCCCTTTTTGTATGGTCTTCTACAACTTAATTTTTCCAAGAAGGCTACCAAGACTTGTGCTGGCAGTTCCTTCACTACTGTATTCTACAGGAACTTCTTCTACGTCCTCTACTACAGCAGCGATATCTAGGACAGACTTCATATCCAAGCTAATCTTACCATCTACTACATCTATAATCTTAACTTTAACCTCATCCCCTAGTTTTAATACTTCATTTGGAGATTTGATATGCTTTCCACAGATTCTAGAAATATGAACCAGACCAGTTAAGCCCTCTCCTATAG
>JAEZQN010000002.1 GCA_023441145.1 Bacillota bacterium | reverse complement strand
GCTTCGTTCGACTTGCATGTGTTAAGCACGCCGCCAGCGTTCATCCTGAGCCAGGATCAAACTCTCAAATTAAAGTTGATCTTGGTCAAAAAGCACTAGCTTGTTAACCACTTTTACATCTTTCGATGTCATTTACTGTTTCATAAAGAAACGTTCATTCTGAAATTCTTATTGAATTTTCAGGGTTGTTTCACTGTTTAGTTATCAATGTTCTTTGCCGCTCAACTCACAAGCGACTCGTCTATCTTAACACAGTTTATAGTGTGTGTCAAGCACTTTTTTGAACTTTTTGATCAAGCATTTTTTACCAGTTGGCAGTTGCCAACGGAGAAAGAGGGATTTGAACCCTCGCGCCGCGCAAACGACCTACACCCTTAGCAGGGGCGCCTCTTCAGCCTCTTGAGTATTTCTCCGAACTGAACTTGAAGTTCTTATTATTTTCCGTCTTCGCTAATGCGTCAGACGCAAGAATTAGTATATCAAAAACAATACTTCTTGTCAATATATTTCTGAAACAATTTTTCAGTATTTTGATACAATATTTATTATTGAATGTAAATTGTATTAAATATACTATAAAAATAATGCTATTTTACATATTTTTCGGGTGCTGTATCATATAAGTTGTTACCTTCACTATCTATAACCACAATAACTGGTAGTTTCTCTACTCTTAGCTTGCGAATTGCTTCTGTACCTAAATCATCATAAGCAACTACCTCCGCTTCTTTAATACACTTAGATAGTAAGGCACCTGCTCCACCCACTGCTGCAAAGTAAACAGCCTTATTTTTCACTATTGAACTAATTACTTCCATACTACGTTTACCTTTACCAATCATACCTGATAAACCATTCTCTAAAAGTAGAGGTGTATATTTGTCCATCCTGCTACTAGTGGTTGGCCCGGCTGATCCTATAACCTGCCCTTCTCTAGCAGGGGAAGGTCCTAGATAGTAAATAATATTGTTGGATAATTCGATAGGTAAGGCTTCTCCTTTATTGTAAGCTTCAAACAATCTCTTATGAGCGGCGTCTCTTGCCGTATAAATAGTACCAGAAATATATACGTAATCTCCTGACTTTAAACCTTGTACTTTATCTTTCGTAAGTGGTGTTTCTATTATTTGATTCACTTTACAATTTTCCTCCTTTTCTTTTGAATTATTCATTATAATGTTTTTTTAACATGTCTATTTACATGACAACATATATTTACTGCTACAGGAAGGCCTGCTATGTGAGTAGGATACGTTTCGATATTAAGACCTAAGGCTGTAATTCTTCCGCCTAAACCGCCTGGGCCAATTCCAAGATTATTAATCTTAATAAGAAGCTCTTCTTCTAATTCCCTGACATAGGCAATAGAACTATGTGAATCCATATCACGTGTTAAAGCCTTCTTTGCTAGTATGGCACACTTTTCAAAGGTTCCACCTATCCCTACACCAATTACCAGTGGAGGGCAAGCATTTGGGCCAGCATTCTTTACTGCATCTAATATAGCTTCCTTAACCCCTTCAATTCCATCAGCAGGCTTCAGCATATATATCTTACTCATATTTTCACTACCAAAGCCCTTTGGTGCTACAGTAAGGGTAATAGTATCTCCTGGGACTATAGAATAGTGAATAATACCTGGGGTATTATCCTTTGTATTTTCTCGAAGTATAGGATCTCTTACCACTGATTTACGAAGATACCCTTCCTTATACCCCTGTCTAATACCTTCATTTATAGCATCCTCTAGAGCACACCCTTCAATATGCACATCCTGTCCGACTTCCGCAAAGACTACTGCCATTCCTGTATCCTGGCAAATAGGGATTTGCTGTTCTTTTGCAATAAGTAAGTTCTCTTGTAATTGTTTTAGAATCTTAACTCCAACAGGTGATTCTTCTTTTTCTGCTGCATCATTTAATCTTGACTCTACATCCTTCTCAAGATGTAGGTTTGCTTCTATACACATTTCTTTGATTGCTCTTGTAATCTCCTCCGTATGTATAGTTCTCATAATTACCTCCTTCATATATAGAATGCAAGCAATTAAGGAGGTTTTTCCTCCAATTAATTGCTTGCATCTTATTTGTTGTTAGATTGTTATCTTTTAGTTGTTGTTTTGTTCTTCTATATCTACTTCTGCTGCCCTAATTAAACGATCGATATCCTGGTTTTCTTGAACACTAGCTTCTTCTGTAGTATTGGCCTCTTCTGTAGCATTAGACTCCTCTATAGCATTAGACTCTTCTGCAGCATTGGCTGAAGTCTCACTTTCTCTTACCTTAGCAATACTTGCAACTACAATATCATTCTCAGCATCGATGTCCATAAGTTTTACACCAGAGGTATTACGTCCAATGGATGAGATTCCATTTACCATCATACGAATAATAATACCTTCATTGGTAATAATCATAATCTCATTCTCTTCATTTACAGCCTTCACACCTACCACATTACCTGTTTTTTCCGTAATCTTATAGCACTTCACACCTTTTCCACCACGGTGTTGGACACTAAACTCGCTAATGGCAGTACGTTTACCTAAACCTTTTTC
>JAEZQN010000310.1 GCA_023441145.1 Bacillota bacterium | reverse complement strand
ATGGTGACATTAAGAAAGAAGAAGTTAATCTAGATGAAAAGATGCTATTTATTGAAGCCTATGGACAAGCACATAGATCATTTTTATTTAGACGTCTTTTGGAGACCAGTACATCTAAAATGGAAGTTATCATTATTTTTCTCTGTGTCTTAGAGCTTATGAAGGTCGGTAAGCTGAAGGTGGAGCAAGAGCAAATATTTGATGACATTATTATTACCTATGTTAATGATACGAATATATCTACGGAGGAACTGACTGGTAACATAGTTTACGAATAGGAGAATGAGCCTTGGAACTAAATAAAGTAAAAGCCGCAATTGAAGCCATTCTGTTTTCTTTAGGGGAAGCAGTAGAGCTAGATCGCATTGCAAAAACAATTGAACACGATGAAGAAACAACAAAACGAATCTTGGAAACTATGATGGATGAATATAGTGAAGAAAGCAGAGGCATTCAGCTCATTGAATTGGATGGTTCCTATCAGCTTTGTACAAAGGAAGAAATGTATGATATGTTAATAAAGATTACTCATATTCCAAGAAAACATGTTCTTACGGATGTGCAGTTAGAGACTCTGTCAATCATAGCCTATAAACAACCAATTACTAAAAACGCGATAGAAGCCATACGAGGGGTTAAGTGTGATCATGTAGTGAATCGTCTTGTAGAATACAATCTCGTTTGTGAGGTGGGCCGTTTGGATGCACCAGGTCGTCCAATACTATTTGGAACTACAGAAGAGTTTCTTCGCTCATTTGGAGTAACATCTCTTGATAACCTTCCAACCTTAAACCAAGATCAATTAAATGATTTTAAACAAGAAGCAGAAGCTGAGGTTCAGTTGAAATTGAATATATAAAAATTACGAAGAAATAGTCCGGTATCATATCACCTACCGCACTATTTCTTTTTTTGCGCGAAGGCAAAGTGAGGATTCCAGACAAGCTTGCTTGTATGGAATCCGAGCGCGCCCGCGAACTCGTGCATGATGCACGAGTATGTAAGAAGGCAAAGTGAGGATTCTTCGTGCTTGTTTATATAATTCATAAAATAGAATGTTTTGGATACACTATGAGAATACTACAAAAAATGGTGATAATATGAAAGCATACTATAATGAACTAAATGAAATCATAGCAACTATGGGCACGAGCTTAGAGCAAAACATAGAAGTATTAGATTCTCTTTTTAAAGACTGTGCTGATTTGGTAAAACGTCGATTCACAATTGGTGGAGAACATAAGGTTGATATCTACTTTTTGTATATGGACAATATGATCAATAAAGAATTGTTGGAGGAAGATACGCTACGTTATTTATTGTATAAAATGGATGATCTTCCAAAAGACAATAAGTTTGATTATATTAAGGCCAAGGGCCTTAGAAGCGCAGATGTAACAGAACTAGATACGATACAAGATATAGTGGATGGCATCTTATCGGGTGATACTGCAATCTTAATCGATGGCTATAATAAGGCCTTAAAAGTTTCCGTCAAAGGCTTTGCCAATCGCGGAGTTCCTACTGCGGAAAATGAAGTCACAGTACGTGGTTCCAAAGAAAGCTTTAGTGAAGCTCTCTTTATTAATCGAGTGTTACTTCGTAAAAGAATTAAAGATACTAATTTGAAGATCAAGCAGCTGAAGGTTGGTACTAGAACTAAGACAGATGTAGCTGTAGTGTATATGGATGGTATTGTAAAGAATGAGATTGTAGATGATATTATTCATCGAATTGAAAACTTTGTCATAGACGGTATCTTTGATAGTGGTATGTTAGAACAACTGACGGAACGTAATCATTATTCGCCTTTCCCTGAGTTTCAGGCAACGGAGAGACCGGATAAAGCTGCCTCTGCATTAACAGAAGGTCGTGTATGCATAATTGTAGATAATTCACCTATGGTATTATTGCTACCTACCACCTTGAATTCCTTCTATCAAGCTTCGGATGATTATTATAGCAGGTGGGAAGTAGCAACATTTTCACGTATTCTACGCTATATAGCTTCCTTTATTGCAGTAGCATTACCAGGTCTGTATATTGTTATAGTAAACTATCAATCTGAGTTAATTTCCACAAATCTGGCCTTATCCTTTGCAGCCGCTAGAGAGGGGGTTCCCTTTTCTATTTTTTTTGAAGTAATTATTATGGAAATAGCATTTGAACTACTTCTAGAAGCAGGAATTCGCTTGCCAGGACCTATGGGGAATACCATTGGTATTGTAGGAGGCTTAATCATTGGAGATGCAGCTGTCAATGCTAATATAGCAAGCCCTATTGTAGTCATTGTTGTAGCCCTTACAGCGATTGCTGCCTTTACTATACCAAATGAGGCCTTTTCAGCAGCTTTTCGTCTCGTTCGTTATTTGATTATCGTTTTATCAGCTATATGGGGATTGTTAGGATTTGCTGTTGGGTTTGTACTACTAATGACTCATCTCTGTGGTTTAAAAAGCTTTGGTACACCATATTTGATACCTTTTGTATCGTCAGGTGTAGTAGGAGATAATGATTACAAGGATGCTCTCATCAAGATGCCAACCAATAAAATGACTGCAAGACCAAGTTATACAAGACCAGATGCGAGAAAACGACTCTTTTTTAAAGGGAAACAAGACAATGAAGAATAGACGGAAGGACAATATTTGTTATGTACTCTAAAAATGAAAAAATAACTCTACGACAATTAAAGTGTTTAATTGTATTCGATTTCTTTGGTGTATTGTCTTTGATTGTCCCATATGTCATTTCTAGCAGTGCTGGGTATGATGGACTTGGTGCAATTCTTGTAGCTGCTTTACTGCTTTTTCTGTATCTATTAATCATTACTTTTTATTTAAAACAGCTAGAAAGACCCTATTTGTCTTACACTAAGGAAACGATAGGAAAGTTTTTTACGGCCATTTTTTGTGGACTTTATCTAATTAAATTTTTCTTTACTACGGTAATGATCCTTAGACTATTTATTAGTATAATCAATACAACTATATTACTTGATTATTCAACCATATCCATTGCACTTCCTCTTATTGTGGTGGCAGGTTATATGACATATAAGGGAATGGAAGCGAGAGCTAGATATGCTGAAATCATGTATTATATCGTATTAATCCCTGTGTTGATACTGTTTTTGTTAACCTTAAAAGATGTTGATATTGCGAATCTAACTCCTGTATTTGCTACCAACATTTTCAGTACGGCAAAGGCTGGATTTGTATTATTCCTATTATTTAATGAAATAGAGCTATTACTCTTTATTAAACCTTATGTGAAGCCTAAAAAACCAAGTGCTTCTTTAGTTACTGGTATGTTTACCCATACTCTAAAAGGCCTCATCTGTATACTGTTAATCTCTGGTTTAGTATTTGCCTTAACAGTTGGTTTGTTAGGGGAAAAAGCATCGTCCCAATCTCTGTGGTCAGCAGTATCCATTTTACAGCTGACACATTTACCATGGTCTTTATTAAATCGTCAGGATGCAATCTTAATATCTTTATGGTTATTAACTATCTTTAGTATTTTAAGTGGGTTGCTGTATTATATGTGTCACGTTACGAAGCATGTATTCAACAAACAAACAGGAAAGTGTATCCTTCCACTACTTTTGGTGTTTGTATTCTTGGCATCCGTGACTCCTGTAGATATTAACTTGTTTTATGAATACTACATGAAGTATATGTTTTACATTGGATTGCCACAAAGCATTCTCCTTCCTTTCATTCCGATCTTTATTAGGAAGATTAAGCCAATTAAGATAAAAACAATAAAACATAGTGTAGGTAAAGGCATGATTATGGTTTTTCTGTTCTTTGGTATAGGAATTGGTTTAAGCGGATGTGCCAATCAGGTTGAGATAGAAGATCGTGATTTTGTTCAGGTTTTTGGAGTGGATTATTACAATGGAATATTTTCGGCCTATTATGTACTTCCTGACCTTGCAGCAGTATCTGAGCAAGAATCTAGTGATAAGGAGACACTACTTAGAAATTATCAGGGAGAAAATCTGTATGAGGTGGAAGAGCAATATAAAACAAGTTCAGAAAAGAAATTAGATTACCGTCATCTTAAGGCAATTGTGCTAGGTGAAAATCTTACAAAAAACAAAGAGGTTCTTCGTCAATTTATCGAATACTGTGAAAATCATTATGAGATATCAAAAAATACAGTTGTGTTCTTAACCGACTCCAGTTTATGGCAGGTGATGAACTATAACGATAAAGTGACAGATGGCTTGGGTAATTACCTAACACGATTACATGATAATAATCTATCAAATAGTTCAAAGGGTGAAGTATACCTGGGTACTTTAGTGAATGACCGCAATAACACGGATTTGTGCATTCATATTCCAATTATCTCCTTGCATCTTAATGGGTTAGTGATTAATGGCGAAGGTATTGTAGACAATTCACTTCTAGTCGCCAAGCTAACAGAAGAACAAAGTAAGTATACAGATATTTTAAGAGGCTTTGGTAATTATAGCCGTATATTTTTAAAGGGCTCCTATTCGGATGGGGGTAAGAGTCAGATCATTAGATTAAGTGAATTACGTAATAGTAATTCTTTAATTCTAAAAAATGGAATACCATACCTTCGTGTTCAGATAGAAGGACATGGGAAAATTGAACAGGGAGAAGAGGACGTCTTAGCGTATACAACAGACAAAAGAATGGAAGCTTACCATAAACTTGAGAAGGAAGTAGATGCTCAGGTAAAAGCAATCATGGAAGACCAAATTAACAGAATGATAAAAGAGGAAAGCATTGATTATTTGAATATTTTAAGAATGAGTCGTTATCTTAATAGAGACATATACTCTTATTACAAAGAGAGACAATATGAATTCCTAGAAAATCTTAAGGTTGAAGTTGTTGTAGATTTTACTTTAAATCGTTATTAATAAGATTTATGAATAAAATGATATTTCCCTAATAAAATAAAAAGAAGATATCTTTAGGTGAAGTTTATGATGGAATTTACTAGGAGAAGAATAATTCTATTATTAACCATTATTGCCCTAGTGTCCTTTGGGTATTATCAATATAGTGTTATTGATCCATTTGTTAAAGATATTCAGCAGACACTGATTAATCAAAATATTGTTAATAAGAATACGGGTGACGAACTTCATTACTCTGGACTTGACTCTGAGAAGTATAAGAGTCAAACAAATCAAGATGAGATAAGACTAAGTGCTAAGTCAGCGCTTTTATTAGATGCGACTAGTAATCATATCTTATATGAGAAGAATGGCTTTACAGAGTTAGCAATGGCTAGTACAACCAAGATTATGACCTGCATTGTTGCTTTGGAAAATTGTAAGTTAGATGAGGTTGTAACATTCTCATCTAAAGCTGCCTCTATGCCAGATGTACAGCTTAATGCTAAACCAGGAGAAAAATTCTTGATGAAGGATCTTCTGTATTCCCTTATGCTAGAGTCCCATAATGATACTGCTGTCGCCATTGCAGAGCATGTGGGAGGAAGCATGGAAGGCTTTGCTACTATGATGAATGCTAAAGCAAAAGAGTTAGGCCTCGAGCACACCCATTTTGTCACGCCAAATGGTTTGGATGCTGAGGGACATTATACTACAGCTTTTGATCTGGCTTTAATTACAAGCTACGCCATCCAAAATGAAGAGTTTGTATCTATCATAAATACACCTAGTTGGAATTTTAAGACTTTGGATAGCAAAAGGGAATATGCTGTCTCTAACAAGGATAAGTTTTTATATTTGATGGATGGTGCATTTGGTGTTAAAACGGGATTTACGAATAATGCAGGCTACTGTTTTGTCGGTGCTTTAAAAAATAACGATCGTACCTTTATAAGTGTAGTATTAGGCGCTGGTTGGCCGCCTAACAAAAGTTATAAATGGAAGGACACCACGCAATTAATGAACTATGGAATCAAATTTTTTAACTTTAAAAACCTATCCGATTATACAAAAGAGCTTCCAAAGCTTCCTGTTCTTAATGGAAAGAATAATGAGGTTACATTGAAGACGGAAGACATTAATCTTCCTATACTCTTAAAAGCAAACGATAAGGTCTATGTTGATTTTGGTTTACCATCTTATGTGAAAGCCCCTGTTAAGAAAGAAGCAGAAGTGGGGTATATAAGATATTGTATAAACGATGTCTTTTTTAAAGAGTATCCAATCTATACTAAGTATAAGGTAGATAAGATTGATTACAAATTTACGTTAGGAGAGATTGTTTCACGGTTTTTATCCTTTAAGTAAATGAACTATTAAGAATATATAAATTTTTCGGTATATAATAAGGCTTTGTTTTCCCTATAACAAAGCCTTTTTTGTCGTTTGTAGCATATAAATCTTAAAGTATAAGTATGTACTGTAACTGTAGGAAGCGACATTAACCATTATTAGAAAATATATTCCGTATTAAGATTATATAAATAATAAAAATAGTAATAACCAATAAAAATACTTTATAAATATGTGTTTTATAACATTAAATGATTGATATGACCGTTAAGATGTTATAAACTATATTTGGTGAAAAATTGTTTTACCATCGAATAAAAAGATATGGAGGACTAAAAATGAGTAGACAAGTAATAGATTCTGCGAAGAATCGAATTCTATCGTTACTTGATCAAAGCAGTTTTGTAGAGATAGGTGCATTGATTACAAAAAGAAACACAGATTTTAATTTGTGTGAAAAAGAAGTACCTGCTGATGGTGTGATTACTGGATATGGGTTAATAGGTGGTAAACCAGTGTATGTATATAGTCAGGATGCATCATCATTAAATGGTACGATTGGAGAAATGCACGCCAAGAAGATTGTAGCCATCTATGATTTAGCACTTAAGGTTGGGGCCCCAGTGATCGGACTGTTAGACTGTGCTGGATTTAGACTTCAGGAAGCAACAGACGCTCTTGCAAGCTTTGGTGAGGTATATTTAAAACAAACATTGGCTTCTGGTGTGATTCCTCAGATAACAGCTATATTCGGATCCTGTGGAGGAGGAGTTGCCATTTCTTCCTCACTTTCGGACTTTACTTTTATGGAAGAAAAGGAAGCAAAATTATTTGTAAACGCTCCAAATACCATTGAACATAATTACATAGAAAAATGTAATACAAGTAGCTCTTTATATCAAGCTCAGGCTGGTGTTATAGATGGCATGGGAACAGAGGAAGATATTCTTACTAATATTAGAGAGTTAATCTCTTTCCTACCAAGCAATAATACAGAGAATGCCATAGCTGACTGTCTAGATGACTTAAATCGAGAGTCAGGCTCTATAGAAGATATACTAGAGGATCCATCCCTCATATTAACTGAGATTGCAGATCATAACAGGTTCTTTGAGTTAAAGAAAGAATTTGCAAAGGATATGGTAATTGGTTTTCTTACCTTAGATGGAGCTACAGTAGGGGCTATAGCTAACCGTAGTATAGTTTATAAGAATGGTAAGAAGGATGAAGTGTATGAAACTACACTATCTACTGATGGTTGTAATAAGGCTACTGAATTTATCAACTTCTGCGACGCCTTTCAGATTCCAGTTATCACATTTACTAATGTAACTGGTTACAAAGCTACAATAGAAGAAGAAAAGACCATTGCTAAAGCTGTAGCAAGATTAACCTATGCCTTCTCTAATGCTTCTGTGCCTAAGATTAATGTGATTGCTAAAAAGGCATATGGAAGTGCCTATATAGCAATGAATTCTAAACACCTTGGAGCAGATCTAGTATTTGCTTACCCAGATGCAATCATTGGCACCATGGATGCAACAAATGCTGCCCAGATCATGTATGCAGAAGAAATTAAGACGGCATCGGATCCACTTGCTCTTATAAATGATAAGGCTAAGGAGTATGAAGCTCTTTCAAGTAGTGCTGTATCTGCTGCTAAACGAGGATATATTGATCAAATGATTGAGCCAAAAGATACTAGAAAACAACTGATCTATGCAATAGATATGTTATATGGCAAAAGAGAGTACCGTCCAAGTAAGAAACATGGCACAGTATAATGAGGTGAGGCATATATGAAAAAAATATACTTATTATTATGTATTACTCTGATTATGTTTAGTGCAGCAGCATGTGGTAAATCAAATGATGCAAAGCCGGTAGTATTTGATGAGGCGACTCTTACAACTAACGCAATAGAATTCGCAAAAAGTATCGCTACCGAAGAGAATCTTTCTCAAATTGTAGAGGAAGACATCTATGAGGAATTTGCTGCTACATATGGTGATGACATTGCTGCCTCATATAAATCCTTTTACGATACTACCAAGGATATAGGTGCGTACATAAGCACCTCTGTTACTGATACAACAATCACTGACGAGACTGCAAGCTTTGAACTTAGCTTAAAGTATGAAGAGGAAGTTGTAGTAGTAAAATGTAACTTTGATAAGCGTAGTAATGTGGTCAATTTTTCCACTGAACTATATAATACTCTGGGACAAAAAATGCTTAAAGCTTTACTTAATACAGTAATGGGTATGGGAGCGGTATTCCTTGTACTTATTTTCATCTCCTTTATCATTGCATTACTTAAATATGTTCCGAAGCTTTTTGCCAAGAAAGAAGAGGTGGCTTCTGACACTGTTATAGAACCAGTAAATATACAAGAAGAATTGGTAGATGATAGTGAATTAGTAGCTGTTATTACAGCAGCTATCATGGCAAGTCTTGGGGATAATGCACCAAAAGACGGATTAGTAGTTCGCTCTATTCGAAAAGCAAATACAAAATGGAAAAACGCATAAGGAATAATAATTAAGGAGGAAATATGAAATGAAACAATACACAATTACTGTAAATGGAAATGTATATAACGTAACTGTAGAAGAAGGTGTAAATGGTGAGGTTACTGCTCCTGTTACATCTACTGTAGTAGCACCTAAAGCTCCAGTAGTAAAGAAAACAAATGGTACGGAAGGCCAAATTAAAGTAAGTGCACCAATGCCAGGTAAGATTCTTGGAATTAAAGCCAGTGTGGGACAAGCTGTCAAAAAAGGTGACGTCCTCTTACTTCTAGAAGCTATGAAGATGGAAAACGAAGTGGTTGCTATAGAGGATGGTATAGTTGCAAGCATAAACGTAGAAACAGGTGATTCTGTAGAAGCAGGAGATGTGTTAGCTACCATAAACTAGTAACACAGGGAGGATGAACTAGATGGATTATATATTGTCTACCCTAGGAAATTTGATAGAACAGACAGTGTTTTTTAATCTGACATGGGGAAACCTATTGATGATTTTTGTTGCTCTTTTCTTTTTGTTCCTAGCTATTAAAAAAGAATATGAACCACTCCTTTTAGTACCAATTTCATTTGGCATGTTATTAGTTAACATGTATCCTAATATTATGGAGGAAGGTGGCTTACTTCACTTTTTCTATTTACTCGATGAATGGAGTATCCTTCCATCCTTAATTTTTATGGGTGTTGGCGCCATGACAGACTTTGGACCTTTAATTGCAAATCCTAAGAGCTTCTTATTAGGAGCTGCTGCTCAGTTTGGTATCTTCGCTGCATATCTAATTGCTATTTTATTAGGTTTTGGAGATAAGGCTGCCGCAGCAATCTCTATTATTGGTGGTGCTGATGGACCAACCTCTATCTTTTTAGCGGGTAAGCTTGGACAGACAGAGTATATGGGACCAATAGCGGTTGCTGCCTATTCGTATATGTCTTTGGTACCAATTATCCAGCCACCAATTATGAAGCTTTTAACCACAGACAAAGAACGTAAAATTAAGATGGAACAGTTAAGACCAGTTTCTAAACTTGAAAAAATTCTTTTTCCAATTGTAGTTACCATTGTAGTTGTAGCAATTCTTCCATCTACTGCACCGTTAGTAGGTATGCTTATGCTTGGTAATCTATTCAGAGAATGTGGTGTGGTGAAGCAGTTAACGGAAACGGCAAGCAATGCTTTGATGTATATCGTAGTTATTTTACTAGGTACCTCGGTAGGTGCAACAACTAGTGCGGAAGCTTTTTTAAAGATGACTACATTAAAGATTGTAGCTTTAGGTCTGATTGCCTTTGCCTTTGGGACAGCAGCTGGTGTATTATTTGGTAAACTAATGTGTAAGTTTACAAAGGGTAAGGTGAATCCGTTAATAGGTTCTGCTGGGGTATCCGCTGTTCCTATGGCAGCCAGAGTATCCCAAAAGGTGGGTTCTGAAGCGGATCCTACGAACTTCTTACTGATGCATGCCATGGGACCAAATGTAGCAGGTGTTATCGGAACAGCTGTAGCAGCAGGTGTATTTATGGCGATTTTCGGTGTTTAATTTTATACCTTAGGTTATGAAGGGGAAGTTTTTATATAAATATATGATGTAAAGAATATACAGGAGGAAAGATAATGGAACTATTAGTAAAAAAACCTGTTAAAATAACAGAAACCATTTTGCGAGATGCTCATCAGTCTTTAGTTGCCACTCGAATGACTACAGAACAGATGCTTCCGATTGTTGAGAAAATGGACAAGGTTGGATACCACGCTGTAGAATGTTGGGGCGGAGCAACTTTTGATGCCTGTCTTCGTTACTTAAAGGAAGACCCATGGGAAAGACTTAGAAAATTAAAGGCTGGATTTAAGAATACCAAATTGCAGATGCTATTTCGTGGACAAAATATCTTAGGATATAATCACTATGCAGATGATGTGGTAGAATATTTTGTTCAAAAATCTATTGCAAATGGCATTGATATAATCCGCATCTTTGATTGTTTAAATGATGTTCGTAATCTTCAAACAGCAGTAAATGCAGCCAATAAGGAAAATGGCCATGCACAAATTGCGCTTAGTTATACCTTAGGTGATGCGTATACCCTAGATTATTGGAAGAATATTGCGAAAGAAATAGAAAATATGGGGGCAAAATCCTTATGTATTAAGGACATGGCTGGACTTCTTACTCCTTATAAGGCTACTGAGCTTGTAACGGCATTAAAGGAAACCATAAGTATCCCAATTGATTTACACACTCATTATACTTCTGGAGTCGCTTCTATGACATACTTAAAGGCTGTGGAAGCAGGATGTGATATTATTGATACCGCTATGAGTCCATTTGCCCTAGGCACAAGTCAACCTGCTACTGAAGTAATGGTAGAAACCTTTAGAGGTACTCCATACGATACAGGTTATGACCAAAACCTATTAGCTGAAATCTCAGAACATTTCCGTCCGTTAAGAGAAGAAGCTCTTAAAAGCGGGTTAATGAATACAAAGGTTCTTGGAGTGGATATTAAGACCTTAATGTATCAGGTACCAGGTGGTATGCTTTCTAATCTGGTGTCTCAGTTAAAGGATATGAAGCAGGAGGATAAATTTGAAGCGGTACTGTTAGAAGTTCCAAGAGTACGATCTGATTTTGGGGAACCACCATTGGTTACTCCATCTTCCCAGATTGTAGGTACACAAGCTGTTCTTAATGTGGTAAATGGGGAGAGATATAAAATGGTAACCAAGGAAACGAAAAAACTATTATCAGGTGAATTTGGTAGAACCGTAAAACCATTTAACGAAGAAGTTCAGAAAAAATGCATTGGCGATACGAAACCAATTACCTGTCGTCCAGCTGATCTATTAGAGCCACAGCTTGAAAAGCTTGAAGAAGAGATGAAGCAATGGAAGCAACAAGAGGAAGATGTCTTGTCTTATGCCTTGTTCCCACAAGTAGCTACAGAATTCTTCAAATACAGACAAGCTCAACAAACAAAGATAGATCAGACTATAGCGGATACTGAAAATAAAGCTTACCCAGTGTAAGAGAGCCTAATTTGAATTGGCATTAGTGCAAGTAAGATTCCCGAAGTGATGCAATGATTCGTTGCACCCCTTCGGGAATTTCATGTTGACATCCATTATAACCTATATTATACTACAGCCCGTAAAAGAATTTCCTTACAGACCTTGAAATCTTATGATGAAAAGTGTTTATACTATTACCAAATGATAACCATAAGGAGAATAAACCTATGAAATTAGATATGGAAAAATACAAACAAATTAGAATGGCTCAAGCAAAGGGAGCTAGAACTATAGAAGAGCTTAAAGAACTATCCGATATAGTGATAGAAAATGAGGAAGAGCTTAAAGTAGTAGAAGATGTATTAAAAAATGCTTGTAAGTGCAAAAATATATCTATAGAAGAAGTAGTAAATACAGTGAAAAATGGAGCTGATACCGTTGAGAAAGTGATGGAAGCTACTGGGGCTGGTACTGCTTGTGGTAGATGTAAAGCTGGATTAATTCCAAATATTATCGAAATGAAGAGATAATTAATCTGATATTGACTGATACTATATTAGATAGTGTCAGTCATTTTTTGATTTGCATCTTTTAACTATTTAAACCAATATAACACTTTACTGGTATACAAACTTATGAAATATAATTTGCGTAAAATTTTACAAACAAATCAGATAATTTTATGTTGACAATTATTTTAAGCTATACTATACTATGACCTGTAAAGAAAATAACTTTACAGGT
>JAEZQN010000290.1 GCA_023441145.1 Bacillota bacterium | reverse complement strand
GAATATACCTTCCTCCATCCAAAGGATGAAATGGATTCAGATACCAAATCTCATGCAAGCAATGAGTTACTTAACTACACAGCATCGGAAGGTATGGCTTTTTGTGCTTACTCTCCAATATTAAAAGGAATCTACACTAACAGAGAGAAACGTAATCAATACTATAACTGGAATATTTTTGAATCCGAGAAAAACATTCAAAAGTTAGAGCTAGTTGAAACCTTATCGAAAAAGCTAAACATAACTGGAAATCAGTTAGTCCTTGCATGGATGCTACGTAAGAACCCACAAATCATTCCAATCATTGGGTTTAGTAAAATGGAGCAATACCTAGAGAATATGATAGCTTGTAGTATTGATCTTCCAGAGGAATTTTTTCATATATTAGAAGCAGCAGAATAAAGGTAGCCCATAAGAAAGCCTCCTGTCTAGACAAGAGGCTTTCTACCTATATGTAATCTTAGTTATAGAGTTCTATAATACCCTCTTAGTTGCACAAAAATAGCAACTTGTTCTTTCTGGCTGATTATCTGCGCCACAGTAAGAACATTTCCAATCTTTCATTTCTGATGGATCAATCATCCTTGGAACATTCTCCTTTGGAGTTTCCACCACGCTTCCAAGTGTATATAGTCTCATTTTCTCCTTATATACTTCTTCCGTAATTACACCAGAATCTAGTAACTCCTTATATTTTTTAAGTATTTCTAGCTTATGTCCTTCATAAGTTTCAAGTCTATTAAGCAATTGCTGTGCCGCTTCATTATTTGCTCCCATTTCCCCTTTTTGTTCTTGCTTATCATAAATAGTATTCTCCGGGGAAGCACTTATTTTATAATCAGGTAGCAGTAATGCTACTATAAATGGGATTATGCCGAAGAAGAAACCTAATACAAACCAATTCTTTAAATATCCCTAATATTTTAATACAGCATTACAAGCATATCCCCATAATAAACCATTCACAACATATATCAGTATTATCGCACCCATAAAATCCTCCTTAATTTAACTCTAGGTAGATCACCCTAATTTAAGTATAATTTCCCAACTTATCCCGTGTCAATATTGTAATGGTTTTATATTTTGTCTTTCTAATCGCTTTTATGGGTTTATGCTATGTTATTGTACGGTTAATTAAACGTTACTTGAGGAAAAAGAAGTAGCATACGGTACTCTCGCAGATGGAACGAGTTTGGATGCTGCATCTGTATGTACTGTTTGGTCATCGAAAAAAATGTTTGCACCAAAGGCCTTTAACACCTGGCTTTTTTCAATTCCACCAAGGAAAAATGCTTCATCAATTCTTACATTCCAAGCTCTTAAGGTTCGAATGACACGTTCATGAGCAGGTGCATTTCGTGCAGTGACTAACGCTGTTCGGATAGGAACCGTTTCCTTTGGAAATTGTTGTTGCACGTAGGAAAGTGTTTTTAAAAGCTTTGCAAATGGTCCTTCCATCAAAGGATTTTGCGCATTCTTATGCTCATGTTCGGCAAATGCCTTCAATCCCTGTTCTTGATAGATCTGCTCAGATTCGTCTGAAAAAATAACCGCGTCTCCATCAAATGCTATTCTTATTTGCTCAATCTCCTCATTGGAGTCAATGGGTAAGTCCGAGTGGGAACAAATAATGCCAGCTGCAATATTAGCATTTACCGCCTCCTGCACATCCTCTTCCTTCGCCGATAGAAACAAATCCGTCTTAAATGCATTTAAATATTTTGAAATGTCTGCTCCACCAACCAAGGCAGCTCTACTTATATCCAAGCCATAATACTCAATGGAATTAAATATGCGCAAACTTGTATCTGCGCTATTTCTTGACATTATAATAATTTCCGTTAACTGTCGCTCCTCAGAATTTAACTTATGTAGTGCCTTTATTAGCGGAAATGCCGTTCCTGGTTTTAATATATCCCTCTCATGAGCAATCTGGTAGTCCGAATATGCCTTCAGCCCTTCATTTTGATAAATGCTATTCTCCTCTTCTAAATCAAATAGTGCACGAGACGAAATGCCTACAACTAATTTACCCTCTAGATTTAAAGCCATTACACGACCACCCTTCCTCCCTGTATTGCATATTACATAATCAAATACACGTTACTATTCACTACTAAGATTGTATTTATCTAAAGTAGAGTTAAAGACCTCATTTGATAATTTATTCATTTAAGGTCTTTTACGTTAATTATTCATCTTTCTCATAGAATAAGTTCCCCAAATCCATATAGTACAAAAGACAATATCCAGAAAAATAAAGGACCTAATATCATTACCAATATTCCTGTAGCAGGATCTTCTTGGTTACCAAAAATAAATAATCCAACTAGAATGCTTGTAATAATTCCTAGCCAACTTTCAACCTTGGCTAAAGTTTTAATTTTACTGCCCATATTATCAAACACTTAGCTCCCCCCTAAATCTTATATACGTCTATGGTATCATACAAAATTATCCTTTACAATGACCTATATGTCTGAGATATTTGCTATTGCATGACAACAAACGGGTACCTCTTCACGATTTACATAAATAGAAAAATCTCTCTGTTGCAAGTACTATGTAATTATAATCATTTATCTTGAACAACAAATTCCCTGTCATTTTTATATTGCTCTATAGCTTGATTATGACGTTGCATTAAATAGTCCATTTCTTGCATTTTAAATCTTAGAGATTCTTTAAGTAATTCTAAAGTTTCTTTATTCTTTTTTACACGCTCTTCTAATTCTATAATCAGTGGACTATAATATTTTGTGGCCTGAATATTACGACCTTTCATTTC
>JAEZQN010000228.1 GCA_023441145.1 Bacillota bacterium | reverse complement strand
CTCTTGTAGATAAATATAAAACTACAAAAGAGTATCAAACATATTCAGATGGATACTTATTCTATCTTCAGTTGAATTTTAATAATGAAGTAATAGCCAATGCTAATATCCGCAAAGCTCTTTCTTTAGCTGTTGATCGTACTGATTTTGCAGATAATGTATTGAAGGATGGTTCTAAAGAAACAAGTGGATTTGTACCTACTGGACTTTGTATCAATGATGGTACAGACTTTAGAGAGAAAGCTTCCGACTTTACTAGTTTTGATTTGACAAAGGCACAGGAAGCATTTGATGCAGGCTTAAAGGAATTAGGAAAGGATTCTGTTACTATTCAATTATTATATGGTACAGATGAATCTCCAATGGATCAGATGGCTACCTATTTACAGAATGCTTTTACCAAAATAAAAGGTCTTAATATTGAGATGGTTGCTACTACTAAGAAAGACAGACTTTATAACAAGCAGAAAAATCGCGAGTTCGAAGTTGCCCTTACTCGTTGGGGACCAGATTACGGTGATGCCACTACATATTTAAACTTACTTCTTGATGGTAATGCCAATAACTATGGTGACTATAAGAGTGACGCATTTATGGCTAAGATGGAAGAAGTAAAGACAACTGCTGATGCTACAGAGCGTTTTGGAAAGATGATTGAAGCAGAAAAGATCGCTTTGGATGATAATGCGGTTATCCCTGTTTTTGAAAAAGGCTCTGCTGTATTAATTCGTTC
Source organism: Bacillota bacterium (assembly GCA_023441145.1). Lineage (GTDB taxonomy): Bacteria > Bacillota > Clostridia > Lachnospirales > Lachnospiraceae > KM106-2. The sequence goes on along the minus strand of JAEZQN010000228.1, from coordinate 4,345 downwards.
AGAGGTTAAGAATTTGGTTCATCGTCCTGTTGGTGTACCATATACCTTTAACTATGTGGAACTTACTAAATAGTCTTCTACATTACTAAGAATGAAATGGATACCTGTGGCAAAATTGCTCTTGCCACAGGTGTTTTTGCATGTGTATTGTTCTATATTCAAAGGATATAGGCGAAATGCCACAATAGAGAGGAGAAAAACTATGGATAAGTCAATGTTTCGGTATATAGGCAGACGAGTTCTGATATCTCTTATGACATTATTCATTATATTGACTGTGTTATTTATTATGGTTAAGTTTCTCCCAGGAACGCCATTTAACGATGAAAAGCTCTCAGAAGGGCAAAGGGCGATTATCATGGCGAAGTATGGGTTAGATAAACCACTTCCAGTTCAGTACATAACTTATTTGAAAAACATGCTAACAGGTGACTTTGGAATTTCTTATGCCCTTTATAAGGATCTTCCTGTTTCAATGCTTGTTGGAGATGCAGCTAAGATTTCGTTTATATTTGGTATTGTTGCTGTTATACTTGGGTCTTTTATCGGAATGATTCTTGGTATTATAGCAGCATTAAATCAAAATCGTTTTTGGGATACCTTTGCAACCATTATATCCGTTCTTGGAGTTGCAATTCCATCCTTTGTATTTGCTTTATTGTTATTGATTGTGTTCGGCGTAGATCTTCATATTTTACCGATTAATTATAGTAGTGATCAAAAAATAGCCACAAGTATCATACCGATTATTGCACTTTCTATGTCAGTTATTGCAAATGTGGCTAGATTTACTCGTACGGAAATGATATCCGTATTAAACAGTGATTATATTCAACTTGTGAAAGCAAAAGGGTTAAGCCGTAATAAGGTTATTCGAAGCCATTGCCTGCGTAATTCCTTGATTCCTGTCGTTACTGTCATTGGTCCTATCTTAGTAAATCTTATGACTGGAACTATGGTAGTAGAGCAGATTTGTGGTGTACCGGGTCTTGGTAAATTGTTAATTAACAGTATTCGAGCCAATGACTATAATATTATTTTGGCTTGCTCGTTCTTATACAGTGCTATGTATATCATTATGATGCTTGTAATAGACATTTCCTATGGACTCATTGACCCAAGAATACGACTAGGAAAGGAGGAATAACATGGACAAATTTGAATTTCTCTCAGATGATTTTGAATTAGTAGGAGATAAAGTTGATATTAGTATCGATGTAGTAGAGGTGCATCGACCAGCCTGGAAGGATATCGTAAAGCGTTTTTGTAAGAATAAGGGTGCGGTAATTGGATTGGCTTTTATTACTATTATTGTGCTATTATCAATCTTTGTCCCAATGTTTTCTTCCTATGAATATGATGCTATTGATACCGCTAGTGCCAATATTAAGCCTAATGCAGACCATTGGTTTGGAACAGATGAATTCGGACGAGATTTATTCGTAAGATGTTGGCAGGGAGCTAGAATATCTTTATTTATTGCCGTAGTAGCTGTTTTGATTGATGTATTAATCGGAATGGTATATGGACTGATTTCTGGATTTTTTGGCGGAGTGTTAGATGGATTCTTACAACGTTTTCAAGAAATCATGAATTCCATTCCAACCCTTGTTATCTTAACTTTACTTTTAACTATAATGAAGGCTTCTTTGTTTACAGTTATCATAGCGTTGATGTTTACAGAATGGATTGCTATGAGTAGAATTACTAGGGCCCAGGTGCTAAAGGTAAAGGAAGACGAATTCGTATTAGCCTCTAGAACCTTGGGGGCTTCTAATTCTAGGTTAATATTTAAGGAAATACTGCCTAATATTTATGGACAGTTAATTATCATGTGTATGATGACCATTCCAAATGCTATCTTCTATGAAGCATATCTTGCTTTTGTAGGACTCGGTTTAGCAGTACCTCAGGCATCCTTAGGTACGTTAATTAACCAAGGATTTAGTAGTATGCTGGTGTATCCTTATATGATGATTATTCCAGCTGTGATACTTGCTATACTAATGCTGAGCTTTAATCTATGTGGTGACGGCTTACGTGATGCGCTAGATCCAACGATGAAGGAGAGGTAGTATGGGAGAAAGAGAATTAATTTTAAGTGTGAAAGACCTAAAGGTATCATTTAAAACAGACAATGGACTTGTGAAAGCAGTCCGTGGCGTTAATTTTGACCTCTATAAGGGAGAGACCATTGCCATTGTAGGTGAATCAGGTTCTGGTAAATCAGTCTCTAACAAAGCAATTATGGGATTACTTTCTCAAAATGCTGTAATTGAAGGAGGCTCTATAGAGTATATATGGGACGATGAATACACAGGGGAAAGAAAGCAGGTGGATCTTCTTCAGTTAAAAGAGGAGGAGATGCAAAAGGAAATTCGTGGTCGTAAGATAGCTATGGTGTTTCAAGATCCAATGACCTCTCTTGACCCAACCATGACGATTGGAAAACAAATTATGGAGCCAATGATGGTTCACTATAAGAAAAGTAAACAGGAGGCTCATGCGGAGGCAGTCGAATTATTAAAGCTAGTAGGTATAGAAGATGCGGAGAGAAGAATGAAAAACTATCCTCATCAGTTATCTGGAGGTATGAGACAACGTGTTGTAATCGCGATTGCTTTATCCTGTAGCCCTTATGTTCTTATTTGTGATGAGCCAACGACTGCCTTAGATGTAACCATTCAAGCAAAGATATTAAATCTTATACAAGATATTCAGAAAAAGAAGGACCTTTCTGTTATCTATATTACCCATGATCTTGGTGTAGTGGCTAAGGTTGCAGACCACATTAATGTCATGTATGCTGGGAAGATTGTGGAGACAGGAACTACGGAAGAAGTCTTTTATGACCCTCGCCATCCTTATACTTGGGGATTACTATCCTCTATACCAGATATGTCTACTAAAACAGACACCTTATATACAATTCCAGGTACACCACCTAACTTGATTGAAGAGATCAAAGGGGATGCATTCGCTAGAAGAAATCAATATGCGCTGAATATCGATTATCGCTTAGAGCCTCCAATGTTTGAAGTAGAAGGGTCTAAAAGCCATAAGGTGGCTTCATGGTTAATGCATGAAAAAGCTCCTAAAGTAGAAATGCCGGAAGCATTAAAGCAAAGAATCGAGGCAATGAAACGGGGGGAAGACGTATGAGTGATGCAATACTTACGGTAAATAACCTAAAACAGTATTTTAGGCTTAGTAGAAATCAAATGGTTCATGCAGTGGATGGTATCTCTTTTGAGATTGAGAAGGGAAAGACCTATGGTCTTGTTGGGGAATCCGGCTCTGGAAAGTCTACCACAGGTCGCTCTGTCATACGTTTGTATGAACCTACTGGTGGAGAGATTATTTTTAATGGATGTAATATCTCTGGGAAGCTTAATAAGGAAGATAAGAAAATGCTTCGCACGAAGATGCAGATGATATTCCAGGATCCAATGGCATGCTTAAACCCTAGAAAGAAAGTTATGGACATCATCGGGGATGGCCTAATGATTCATAACCTATGCAAAACTAGAGAAGAGATGGAAGAAAAGGTATATCAGACCCTTGAACTGGTAGGGTTATCAAGAGAGCATGCAAAGAGGTATCCCCATCAATTCTCTGGTGGACAAAGACAGCGTATTGGAATTGCTCGTGCCCTGATACTTGAGCCGGATTTAATCATTGCAGATGAAGCAATCTCTGCCTTAGATGTATCTATTCAAGCTCAAGTAGTGAACCTGATGAAGAAGATTCAGAAGGAAACGGGGATAGCTTATCTCTTTATCGCCCATGACTTAAGTATGGTAAAGTATATATCCGACCACGTTGGAGTACTTCACCTTGGACATTTAGTGGAAGCAGGTACAGTGGAGGAAATCTTTGAGAATCCAATTCATCCATATACAAGATCACTACTTAGTGCTATTCCTGTACCAAATCCAAAAGTGGAGAAAAATAAGACATTGACTGAGTATAATGTATCTATGTTAAAATGTGATTATAATCAAAGTAAACAAATACATATCGACGGTACTCATTATGTACTTGGTACAGAGGAAGAAGTTGAGGAATGGAAGCATTGTTTTTAACAATGCTTCTCTTTGTATAGATGGTATAAATGTAGGAGGTACTTATGGCAAAAATTATAGGATTACAGGATGTAATCGAATGTAACCATATGCTACAGGAAAAGGGTTTATTCTTTAAAGTTCATATTCGTGATGCTTGTGGAAAACAATCCTTTTGGATGGAGCCCCTAAACAATAGTCTCTGTGAGGAACAGATGGATGAAGTATGTTCAAGCATACAAATATACTTTAAAAACAAAGGGTTTACTATTGTGTATAGT
>JAEZQN010000164.1 GCA_023441145.1 Bacillota bacterium | reverse complement strand
CCTATAAAAAGAAAGAACATCGTCATTAGCGGACTTAACCCTATGCTGTCACCAACCATCTTAGGCTGTAATAGCTGTTTCACCAGCTGACATATGACATAAAGTACAAGAAGAACCACAGCCTCTTCATATCTCTCATTGATCAAATTAATGATTGTCCATGGGAAGATAACCGTTCCTGTACCGAACACTGGTAATAAGTCGAGAAAAGCAATTAATAGTGCTAGTAATAAGGCATAATCAGTAGAAATAATAGTCAAGCCGATAAACAGAATAATAGTGATAATCACCATAATCTTAAACTGAGCTTTAAAATACCCTCCTACTGCTTTTTTAAAATTGGAGGTAATTAGATTATAGTAATTTAAAGCTGAGCTTGGTATCCATTTCTTAAATCCATCCAGCATATGATCCTTTTCAGCAATAAAGAAAAAGGAGGAAATAACCGTTATGATAAACATAAAAAACCAGTGAGCAACTGCCTTTACCACACCTGATGCATCTTCAATGGTAGGCCCTTTTACATTGGAAAGGAACTGTTTAATATACTCGTCTAGGTGTAAGAAGAAATTCTCTATTCCCTCAGTAATCTTAGCTGGGAATAATTTATATTTATCACCAAAATCGTTGGCTATACTAGTAAGTGCTTTCTCAAAATCAGCATAAATATTATCCAAATTACCAATCATAGAGGCAGCCTGTTTTATCACTTCCCTACCAAGGAAATAAACCAAAAACATTACCCCACCTAATACCACAACAATGATGAGGGCTGAACTAAACTTACGAACAATCTTTAGCTTGCGTTCTAGAAGCTTCACTAAAGGATTACATATCATTGCAATAACCCAACCTATAACAAAAGGGATAAAAAATCCCAACAATTTAGGTACTGCTAGAACGATGAATAAAAATATTAAGATAGCTACTAGAAAATTGATCCCAATTTTGATGTACAACTTCCATTTAGGCAGGTTGTCTGGTATATTGTCTACAACCGGATTGCTTGGAATTTTGTACTCAATTGTTTTTTTATCAGGAACAATCTTCTTTATGTTTTGACTAATCTTTTTTGCAGAGATACGCTGTTGAACATCCGCATTTTCTGCCTTCTGTCCCTCGTTGGATTTTTGTCGTATTCTACGTTTCTTAGGCTTTCTACTCATACGTTTCTCCATAATTAATAAAAGTATCGCAAGACCGGCAAATAAACCATTCTTTATATAAGTAATATATCATATATTGGCATATAATAACAAGATGATTTAGCGTTTTACAAATGGTCTTGCTAATAACGTAGTAAAAAAGACTACAGCAGCTACAATGACTATGGTTGGACCTGTAGCTGTATTGTTGTAATAAGATAAAATCAAGCCTAAAATACCAGAAAATACAGAAATCAATACCGAATATAGATGATATTCTCTCATGTCATCTGCTAGATTTCGACTAGCTGCTGCTGGCAAAATGAGGAGAGCATTAATAATCAAAATTCCAACCCACTTTATAGACAACATAACAATAAGTGCGATTAGAATCACAAACAAATTATCAATGAGAATTACAGGAACACCTCTACTTTTCGCCAAAGACTGATTCACACTTAAGGCATGCAGTTTATTAAATGCAAATAGCCAAAAAACCATAGTTGCTACAAAGATAAGTAAAAGAAAGAGAATTTCCTTTCCACTAATACTTAAAATATCCCCTACTAATAAGCTAGAATACTTAGAAAAATTACCACCCTTTGACAGTATTACAAGTCCAACTGCTGTACTAAAGGAGGCAAACACTGAAATAATGGTATCTGTAGAAATCGTATTGAGTCTCTTAATCTTATTTAAGAGTAACGCAAATAGGACTGCAAAGATAACCATAGACAGGTTGGTATCACTAATCCCAAAGATAATTCCTATGGCTATTCCAGTAAAAGCAGAATGTCCAAGGGCTTCCGAAAAGAATGCCATACGGTTATTTACAATCATTGTCCCTAGCAAACCAAATAGTGGAGTAATGATCAATATTGCTACTAATGCATTTTTCATAAAGTCATACTGAATCCACTGAAATGGAAGTAACGCTTCTAAAATCTGATATACTACGTTCATTCTTCCTCCTCCATATACCTAGCATTGCCAAAGACTTTCTTAAACTCCTCACTAGAAAACACTTCTTTTGCTGTGCCTTCCTTAAGAATTACTTTATCCAGCAACACTACGTAATCAGCATATTTCGCCACGTACTCCAAATCATGACTAATTAAGATCGCTGCTAGGTCATAATGGTTCTTTAAATCTACTATATTTTTATAGAATAAATCCATGCCATTTTGATCGATGCCAGATACCGGCTCATCTAATAAAAGAAGGTTTGGAATTGGCATAGTAGCCATAGAAAGCAATACCCTTTGCAGCTCTCCACCCGACAAATCACATACGGCCTTATCAATTAGATTCTCTGCATCGAAAAACTGTAGCTGGGCTTTGATTGCATTATAATAGTGCTTACTCTTAAACAAAAAAACTGGCTTATTACTGATACAGCTAGCAAACAAATCGTATACACTGGTAGGAGTGTTCTTTGCAATATTAAGAAATTGTGGCACATACCCAATCTTTAATTTCTCATTCTTCTTGTTTCCCTTAGTAATCTCTGCAGCACTACAATCACTACTTCCATGATGAAATTCCACTTTTCCAGTGTGAGAGATCTCCCCTAAAATCGCTTTCATCAAAGTAGATTTACCTGCGCCATTACGGCCAATAATAGCCGTTAATCTTCCACAGTGAATATGAAGACTCACATGGTCCAATACCACCTGGTCCCCAAACTCAACTCCAATATCAATTATTTTTATACAATGACTACCACAAGCCCTCTGTTCTTTGCTTACAGGGGTGATTGGTTCTACTATGCTCTGGGTTATAATACGTTTACTCATTCTTCTCTCCCCTTACTAATTAAAAACTTCATCTAGTACTGTCAAATTGGATGAAAGACTATTAATATAAGCATCCTTTTTTATCTCACCAGAAACCATAGTATCTAAAACATACACCTTTGCCCCAGTTTCTTTTGCAATACTAGCAGCAATGTTGGTATCAAACTGTGCTTCGATAAAAAGCACCTTTATATTGTGTTCTTTTACTTCTTCGATTACTTCAGCTATCTCCCCAGCACTCAAGGAGGTCTCTCCATCAATATCAATGCAAACTGCCACTTCAATTCCAAGAGAAGCCATCAAATATTCCATTGCATCATGGAATATGATAACCGGACTCTTGGCCGTAGTCGCCAACTTTTCATATTGATTCCAAACCTTCATAATGCGCTGCTTATACGCTTTTAAGTTTTCCTCATACTTATCCTCATTGTCACTATCATTTGCAATGAGTTCTCTAGTGATATTCTCTAACTGTAATACATATCTAGTAGGATCCATCCATATATGTCCGTTATAGGCTTCATGGTCATGTGCATCTTCTTCATTGTGGCTGACATCCTCTTCATGTTCATGTACTTCCTCTTCATGCTCATGATTATGGCTATGCTCACTGCCCTCCAAAAGGCTAATGTTTTTACTGGAATCTACGATAATCAGATTATTATAAGCACTTGCTACTTCCTCTACATAGCTTTCCATATCACCACCATTAATAATCAGCATATCTGCTTGCTCTAGTTTCATCATATCACCAGTAGTCAGTTGGTAATCATGAGGGCAGCCGACCTGCTGATTCATAAGATTCTCTACCTTAATTCCCTCTACCCCTTCTGTCAAATTCAAAGTCGCTATATACATTGGATAAAAGGAAGTGACGATGGTCTCAATCTGTTTTTCTGATCGAGTATATGAAGCATTACTATCTGTCTTATTCCACTGTTTCCTTGGTTCATTCATTCCATAGGTAATAAGAACGCTAATGGCAGTAACCATAGACATAATACCAGCTAGTAAAAGTAGTTTTTTCCCTTTATTTCTCGCCATCTCTCTATCCTTTCTATTTTTAAAATAGCTTCGCAAGTATTATATAAGAACAAAGAGTTATACATGCGAAGTAATTTCCTCGTACACAAAAAATCATCTTATTGCGAATCAATTGCAATAAGATGATTATAATCTACCTGTGAATTCTTGTCAACACTGGTTATTCTCTTCCTAAAAAGTAAGCAATACTAAATCCAATAGCAAAGGTTACTATACTGGCGGATACATTTCCTACCCCCAATTCAGGTAGTCTTGCACTCATGATAATGGCAAATGGGGATGCTGCAACCATACCAAGAATACCACTAAAGGTAAGAGCCTCCCATTTACGTAGAAGAACTTCTATTCCCTTTGCTATAACAAAGATACCCAACACTACGCCGATGCCAAATGGTACTAATATAGCACCATTGGTTAGAAGAACATGAAACTCTCCCTTTGATAATGCTTTTACAAAGGTATTGATATGCTCTAGGATGGGTTCATAATAACCCAAAATCATAAGTATCATGGAACCACTAACACCTGGAATTACCATGGTTGCAGAGGCAATGATACCAACTAAAAATAACAAAAGAAGCTGTATTGGTCCAACGCTTAATTGTACAGAAGCAGCATCCTGCCCCTTAATAAACTGAAGTCCTACGATAAGAGCAAAAAAGATGCAAAAACTTAGGACACAACCCACTCCAACTTTCTTTCCTTTTAAACGATTTACAATTACTTGTAAGCCTCCAAGAATTAAACCAATAAAGGCAAAATTGGTAGGCATATTATACTGTTCTAATAAAATCTCTATAATCTGAGCAAGGCCGATTAAACCAATTACCATACCTAAAAGGTAAGGCAGTAGTATCTTTATACTCTTTTTAAATTCCGAAAACAAATGGGTAACTGCAAAAATAATCTCATCATAGATCCCCATGGATACTGCCATGGTACCACCACTAACTCCTGGTATGATATTGGCAACCCCCATAAACATTCCCTTTACTAAATCTTTTACAAACTTCATATCTTTCCTCTCAAGTCATTTAAATCTCTTCTGTTCTTATATCTCATTTTACTCATATACTAAATATAATATTCTGAAGCCTTTTTTTTCTGAATCTCCTTACTTTTCTGAACAATATCAGCTAAAGTAACTCCCTCTAAGACTTCAAGAATCTTTAGCCACATAGTATTCCAAACTGGACGCGTACTACACTTTTCTGAACACATACCACAATCTGCATCGTCCTCAAGACAGTCAAGGAAAGTCATATTATTCTCTACAGCCTCTAGAATCTCAAATACAGTAGTGGCCTCTGGTGACTTGGCTAACCGATATCCGCCACCCGCACCTCTTGTGCTAATTATTAATTTACTTCTGCGAAGTGCTGACACAATTTGTTCGAGATATTTTTCCGAGAGTTGTCTTCTAGTAGCTATGTTCTTAATACTCTCCACACTATCTCCCGCATAAATTGCAAGATCCGTCATTGCCTCTATGGCATAGATTCCTTTGGTCGATATTCTCATAACAAACCCCATCCTATCATTTTCTCATTACAACAGTATCTTACCTTTTGACAAACTCACTTTTTTATTATATCCTCTAAAATGAAAAAATACTAGTACCTATTGCACCTAAACTGGCACCATCAAAAATATAATAACTGGAGCTTTTAACCAATCCAGAACTAGAGTAATATAAGAGAAACATTTACATAAGGAAATCTATAAATCTATTTTAAGGAGGAGAACTATGACATCACAGAAATTAATTAAACTTGTTGTGGCATCCATGTTTGCTGCTCTTTGCTATATTTGCACCACTTTTGTGCAGATTCCTTCCATAAAGGGTTATACCCATCTTGGGGATGGGGCAGTCATCTTATCTGGTATTTTACTTGGACCGCTTTATGGTGCAGCTGCTGCAGGATTAGGTTCTATGCTTGCTGATTTGCTTACTGGCTACGCTTCCTACGCCATACCTACACTACTTATTAAGGCTACAGCAGCTATTGTTGCTTGGTTAGTATTTAAAGGCTTTAGTAAAATTACAAAAGACACTCTTGTACGAATATTTTCCGTACTACTAGGAGGGATTTGTGCAGGTCTTATTGTTACTAGTTGTTATTTCCTCTATGATATGAGCATTATGGGCCTTGGCTTAGGAGCAACTGCTGGTATCCCAGGAAACATTGTACAGAATGTCTTTGGCGTTATCACTTCCACCGTTATGTTTCCTGTTCTGTATCGTATCCCTACTGTCCGTAGTTTTTCACAACCTAAAAGCAATATACAAGAAAACTGTCTCCTTAAATAAGAGACAGTTTTCTTAATTCATGTTCTAATTTCTGTGGATGTATGGGCTTTCCAGCATAAGCTACACAACCAAGCTCAAACGCCTTTTGTACATTGCGACTATCCGTAAGGGCAGTGGTCATAATAATCTTTGAACACTGTTTTTCTAGCAATCCATATTCCTCTTCTAACTTGCGTATTTCTCTAAGAGCTTCATATCCATCCATCTCCGGCATCATAATATCTAGACATATCAAGTCATAAGGCTCATTGTCCTCTAGGGCTATGGCCACAGCCTCTACGGCTTCCTTCCCATCTACTGTAATATCACATTCCCCGTACTGCTCTAGCATACGGAGAATACAGGTTCTACTAGTAAAATCATCCTCAGCAATTAACACCTTCACCTAAAGTTCCCCCTTATTTTATCCCTATTGTTGGGACTGATACTCCTTTACAGCCGATATAAATCGGTCCATCTCCTCATCGGTACCTATTGTAATTCTTAGGTGGTTATCAATTCTTTTCATATTAAAATAGCGAACAAAAATATGCCTTTCTCTTAACCACTCAAACAAATCCTTGCAATCCAAGGCTGGATGAGTGGCAAATAAAAAGTTCGCTTTAGAATCGGCAATCATAAATCCTAACTCTTCTAACTGCTTTTTTGCCCTCTCTCTTGTAGCAACAATCCTATGAATCGTACTGTAAAAATAATCTTTGTCCCTAACCGCTTCAACACCAGCAAGAAGAGAAGTCATATTCATTGTGTAGGAGTTAATCGAATACTTTACATCATTAATCGCCTGTATCAAATCGGCATTTCCCATACAATAGCCAATACGTATACCAGCCATGGAACGAGATTTACTAAAGGTTTGGACTACTAGAAGATTCTCATATTTATCAATTAGCTTTAATGCAGACTCTCCACCAAAGTCTATGTATGCTTCATCCACTATAACGATTACATCTTGGTTATGCTGTAAAATATCTTCTATAAAGGAAAGAGGCTCGCATATGGAGGTAGGGGCATTGGGATTGGCAAGTACAACTCCTCCGTTCTCCCTGTAGTAATCCTCTTTTATGATTCTATAATTCTCATCAAGTGGAATCTGCTCATATGGAATTTTATGAACATTGGCCCAAACATCATAAAAGGAATATGTGATGTCTGGGAATAATATTGGCTTACTACTATTAAAAAACGTCATAAAAGCGGTAGAAAGAACATCGTCTGAGCCTACTCCAACAAAGACCTGATTCTTCTCTAATCCATAAAAGTCTGCCAGTACATCTACTAGTGAATTACACAACGGATCTGGATAGAGTCTAAGCTTCTCTACGTCCATGTTTTCTACAATATCCTTCACTCCAGGAGCAGGCGGATAGGGATTCTCATTGGTATTAAGTTTAACCATATCCGGAAGGTTTGGCTGCTCTCCTGGAACATATGGTTCCACCTTACGTATATTTACTTCCCAAGGTTTCATGGAATCATTCCTCTCTCTTGCTATATTAAGTCAAACTCAAAGGTTATACTAAATTAACCTAAGTATTCTTTTGCTAGCTTCTCAAAAGCACTTAAAGAACGTTGTATCATATCATAATCTACACAATAAGCCATTCTAACATAACCAGGGCATCCAAAGGAGGAGCCTGGAACAATAAGAAGGTTATGCTTCTTCGCTCTTTGTACAAATGCCTTATCATCTGCTTCCAAACACTTAACAAAGAGGTAGAAAGCACCCTGTGGCTTTACACAAGAATAGCCATAACTTACTAAGCTATTATATAATAGTTCACGGTTACGGTTATACGCTTTGACGTCAACCTCAGCATCTACACACTTCGCCACTACCTTCTGAATCAAGGATGGGGCATTTACAAATCCTAAGATACGATTCGCTACATTAGCAGCGCCAAAGACATCCTCATAGTCATCCAACTCATTAGGAATTACAAGATAGCCAATACGCTCCCCTGGAAGAGAAAGAGACTTACTATAGGAATAACCAACAATCGTATTGTTATAATACTTTGTAAGGTAAGGAACCTCTACTCCATCATAAGCAAGCTCACGGTAAGGCTCATCTGCTACTAGATAAATCGTTGTACCAAATTCTTGCTCCTTTTCTTCCATTACCTTTGCAATTGCCTTAATTGTAGCTTCAGAGTATACTACTCCAGTTGGATTATTCGGTGTATTGATAATCACAACCTTAGTCCTTGCAGTGAGGGTTGAGCGAAATGCCTCAATATCAGGTTGAAAATCAGTGGTATTAGGCGCAACTGCAATTAATTTCCCATCGAAATTAGATACATAGTTCTTATATTCACCAAAATATGGAGCAAAAACAACTACTTCCTCTCCTGGATTTAATAGAGTCTTTAATATGACGTTAAGGCCTCCTGCAGCACCAACAGTCATAATAATGTTGTCCTTTGAAAAGTTCGTTTGAAATTTATTATTTAAAGACTTGGCAATGGTTTCACGGACACTCTCGTATCCAGAATTATTCATATAGCCATGAACCTCCATAGAGTTTTCATTGTTAATGACGTCTATAATTGCCTGTTTTACTTCTTTTGGTGGTTCTACACTTGGGTTACCTAAACTAAAATCGTACACATTCTCTGCGCCAAACTCTGCAGCCATCTTTTTTCCTTCTTCAAACATTGCACGAATAACGCTACTATTCGCAACAAGGTCTCTCATCTTCTCAGCAATCATCTTTTATCCTTCCTTCCTCGTAAACCGGTACATTAGCTCTATACCAAAATATACCTTTTTCCTAGTATACACATTGTGATTCTAGTTTTCAAGATATAATAAAAACAACCTACCTATATATACAGAAAAGCACTAGGGCTCACATAACTTACTTAGCCCTAATGCTTTAATATAATGCTTTTTATTATTTCATCTTAATATCTAGATAAGATTTTATAACTTCTACACCCTTTTCAAAGCTTAAAGAGCTGGTATTTACACACAAATCATAATTCTCTGCATTATTCCAATGAGTCCCTGTAAAATACTCATAGTAAGCTGCTCTTCTCTTATCAATAGAAATTATCTTCTTCTCTAAGTCTTTACGGTCCTCTCCATACATTTCCTCTAAACGGTCAATACAAGAGGTAAGAGGTGCATGAACAAATACACGAATAACATTATCCATGTCCTTTAGGATGTAATCAGCACAGCGTCCTACAATCACACAAGACTCACTTTCAGCTAATTCACGAATCACCTTTGCTTGGTAATTAAACAGGTTATCATTGGAGATAAAATCTTCGCTATCTGGAGGAATTAATTCTCCTTTATAGGTTTTCTTTACTATCTTGTAAAGTAAACTATTCTTCACCTGCTCATCCGCTTTGGCAAATAATTGCTCGTTGATGCCACTTTCATCGGAAGCCATTCGAAGTAATTCTCTATCATAATATCCAATTCCTAATTCCTTTGCAAGCATCTGTCCAATTGTACGTCCGCCACTTCCATAACCTCGGGTAATAGTAATTACATAATTCTGCATAGTTACGCCTCCTATTCTCCCAAATATGCTTTTTTCACTGAAGCATTATCCATCATCTCTTTGGCATCACCAGAAAGCACAATCTTACCAGTTTCTAGTACGTAAGCGCGATTAGCAATCTCTAATGCTTTCTTTGCATTTTGCTCAACTAGTAATACAGTAGTTCCACTTGCACTAATTTCTTGAATAATATCAAAAATCTCACTTACGAAAATAGGGGAAAGGCCCATGGATGGTTCGTCCATCAAAATAATTTTCGGCTTGGACATTAATGCTCGACCAATAGCTAGCATCTGCTGTTCACCACCACTTAAGGTTCCACCTATCTGATTTTTTCTTTCTTCCAAACGTGGGAATCTCTTATAAACCATCTCAAGACTTTCTTCAATCTCTTTTTGATTGGTCCTTGTAAAGGCACCCATACGAAGGTTCTCTAATACAGTCAACTCAGCAAAAATACGTCTGCCTTCTGGAACATGTGCCATTCCCATGGAAACGATTTTGTGAGCTGGTATTTTAGTCAATTCCTTACCATCATAAAGAATAGATCCTTTTTTGGCATTTACTAGTCCCGTAATAGTATGTAGGGTTGTTGTCTTACCTGCACCATTGGCACCAATTAAGGCAATAATCTCACCTTCGTTTACCTCAAAGGATATTCCTTTAATTGCCTGAATTACTCCGTAATAAACTTCTAGATCTTTTACAGTCAATAAACTCATGGCAACCTCCTATTCTCCTAAATATGCAGTAACAACTGCAGGATCATTTAATACAAACTCTGGCTTGCCTGAAGCAAGTACCGTACCAAAGTTAAGTACCGTAATCTGCTGGCAAATTCCAGACACTAAACTCATGTCATGTTCAATAAGCAGAATTGTTACTTCAAATTTATCACGAACTAAACGTATGGTCTCCATAAGCTCTAATGTTTCATTTGGATTCATACCTGCAGCAGGTTCATCTAATAGTAACAGTTTTGGCTCTGTAGCCAACGCTCTTGCAATTTCTAACTTTCTCTGTTTTCCATAAGGAAGATTACTTGCTAATACATCTGCATACTCCTCTAAGCCAAATACCTTCAAAATCTCCATGGCTTTCGTATCCATAGCTGCTTCCTTTTTTAATACAGGGAATTTAAGTATGCCAGCAAACATATTATAGGGACGATTATTATAAAAGCCAACCTTTACGTTGTCTAGCACTGTCATTTTGTTGAAAAGACGAATATTCTGAAAGGTTCGAGCAATACCATTCTGACAAATGGTATGGGGATTCATACCAACGATGCTTTTACCATCTAGCTGGATTGAGCCATCTGTTGGCTGATATACACCAGTAAGAAGATTAAAAATAGTTGTCTTACCAGCTCCATTAGGACCAATAAGGCCATATAACTGCCCTTTTTCAATGGTTACGTTAAAATTATCAACTGCCCTCAAACCACCAAAGGAGATACCTAGATTTTTTACTTCTAATAATGCCATACTTATGCCTCCTCCTTTTTCGCTTTATGTTTGAAGAAGCTTGGTATTTTACCACTTTCCATAATACGCTTTTTTATACCTGAGTGGTTAAATATCATGATAGAGATTAATGCGATAGAGTAAATAAGCATACGGTAATCGCCAATCACACGAAGCATCTCAGGTAACAATACAATTATCACAACAGCGATAATAGAGCCTTTGATACTACCTAAGCCACCTAATACAGCAAACAATAGGATGTTAATAGACATATTATAATCAAAATAGCTTGGTTTAATAATATTTAAGTTATGAGCATAGATTACACCTGCAATACCAGCAAAAAATGCGGAAATAACAAAGGTAAGTACCTTAATCTTATTTACTGGAATACCGGTTGCTTCTGCAGCAATCTCATTGTCCCTTACAGAGCGGATTGCTCGACCTAGTCTTGTCTTAATAAGACTAGACATCAATACTACACAAATTACTGTAATTATGAAAATAAACAAATAGTGTTCCTTATTGGTATAGTAAGTACCATTTTTTAGTCCCTGTGGCCCACCAGTAAGGTCATTCAAGGAGTTAAAGATAGATTTAATTATCTCTCCTAAAGCAAGGGTTACAATAGCAAGATAATCTCCACTTAACCGTATAACAGCCATACGGAAGAAAAAGCTTACAATCGCTGCACATATACCACCTACTAACATTGCAAGCATAATTGATGGAAACCAGCCAAGGTCAACATGTAGTGTAATTAGGGACCCAATATAGGCTCCACAGGACATAAAAGCAGCATGACCTAAGGTAAGTTCACCCAAAAAGCCACAAACAAGATTAAGAGATACTGCTAGAATTACATAGTAACCAAGCTGTGGTAGTAGATTTATGTACTGGCGGTTCAATACCTTCATGTTTACAAGAAGTACAAGGAGAACTCCAATAGCAATTGCTATGATTAGATTTTTTATAATACTCTTAATTAAGAGTTGCTTGTTTTTCTTAAAAATATTTGCATCCATGTTCTTCCACCTACACTTTCTCTGTTTTCTTGGATCCAAGTATTCCGGTAGGCATAAACAATAATACTAAAATCAGAACACCAAATACAATAGCATCTAACAGAGTAGTACTAATATACGCTTTGGTCATAGACTCTAATAATCCTAACATGATACCACCAATCATAGCACCAGGAACACTGCCGATCCCTCCAATTACAGCTGCAACAAAAGCTTTAATGCCTGGAAGAGCCCCCATAGTAGGCTGAATAGTACCATACTGACATACATAAAGGATTCCGGCAACAGCTGCAAGAGCAGAACCAATAGCAAAGGTTAGAGAAATGATAGCATTAGAATTAATACCCATAAGAGTAGCGGCACCCTTATCTTCCGATACAGCACGCATTGCACTACCTAATCTGGTTTTTTTAATAAATAAATTCAACACAATCATTATTACAATTGTCAGAATGATTGTAATAGCTGTTGTGTAGGAAATTGTGATTCCAGCGATCTTAATTCCACCATCAGGAATTAAGGAGGAAACAGTCCTTGGATTTGCTCCAAAGGTTGGAATCGTCTGGCATAAATTCTGTAAGAAATAACTAACACCAATGGCAGTAATTAATACTGCAAGAGTAGGGGCATTACGTAAAGGTTTATATGCCACCTTCTCGATAAAGACACCCAAGGCTGCACAGACTACGATTGCTAGGATTACAGTTAACCAGATAGGAAGATCATTAAGCTCTGCACATACGAACACTGTGTACGCACCTACCATGATAATATCGCCATGTGCAAAGTTTATCATCTTAGCAATACCATATACCATAGTATAACCCAATGCAATCAATGCATATAAGCTTCCTGAGGTTAACCCATTAATGATATTTTCAAATATATTTTGCATAAACACACCTCTTTTGCTAATTTAAATGCAACTGCGAATATAGCATATGATTGCTATAATTAGGACACGTTACAATTGTAGTTTATGTTAAGTTAAGGAATAAAGTTAATATGTACTAATTACAGCAATCACTATAGATAATGTTTCCGTAATAAAAAACGAATGAACGAAAGGAATCTATACCTTTCGTTCATTCCTTTAAAGTAAGCTCTGTATAGTTAGTTTAATACTCCAACTTATCTAGCAGTATACTTACCATCTTTGATAACGATAAAGTTAGCATCCTTATTAGGTTCACCATCTGCCGTGAAGGTCATGGTACCAGTAGTACCTTCTACAGTAATCTGAGTCATAGCTGCAATCAACTTATCTCCATCAATGCTTCCAGCCTTTTCAGCCGCTGCTTTGAAAGTATAAACAGTGTCATAACCATCTGCTGCAAACTGATCTGGAGTAGCATTGTATGCTTTCTCATAAGCCTTTACAAAGTTTTGAATCTTTTCATCTGGATTAGTAGAAAGGAATGGACTTAAGAAGATAGCACCTTCTAATACAGAAGTATCCGTAACCTGATCGATAACGCCATCCCAACCATCTCCACCTAAGAATGGAAGACTCATACCCTTAGCAGCAGCTTGAGTAGTAATTAAACCAGCCTCTTTATAATAAGATGGTACAAAAATACACTGAGCATCAGTGCCTTTGATCTTAGTCAACTGAGTATTAAAATCAACATCGTTGGCATTAAA
>JAEZQN010000147.1 GCA_023441145.1 Bacillota bacterium | reverse complement strand
ATGGTAAGGTTATCATCTATTCGATACGGGTATTCCGTAATCTGTCCACCATTTAACTGAGCTGCTTTCGTAGTCTTAATGGTATCGGTAGAGAACTTACTTCCAGTATACAAAGGATACTTATTGGATGAAACGCTACTATCTGCTAGCTTAGTGATAGCTTGATACGTAAATCCATGAATCTCACTATAGACTCCACCACCTGGCTTTGTTGCCTTATCCTTAGTTGTTTTTAAAGCAGAATCTGTGGTTCTAACACCATAGCGATCCATGCCAAAATAGTCTCTAAATAGTACATTAAAGTTATATCCTCTTGTACTAGGTAGATTCTTTGTGCTGTCTGTGGCTATATTATAGAAAGATGTCATATCATGTGTAAAGAGCACACTCTTACCAGAATCTATATAGTACATCACATTATCGAGAGCCCCATACTCATTGGAGATATTATTATAGGAATCAGCAAACCCAAAAATCAGCATATTATAGTCTTTCAGCTTGTCTCTTGCAATCTTAACTTCAGGTAAATCATCCTTATCAAACTTGTTAGTAGCATTATACCAGGATTCAAAGGTAGCACTATCTATGGTTACAAAATCAAAAATATAGTCATTCAAATTAGAGGTATACTTATAGAACAGCCCTTTATCCCTTACATTCTGCTGTAAATTCAGTGTAGATTCTGCCTTATCGGTAATCTGCAGAACCTTAATTACCTTTTTGTCTGAGCTTTTACTTTTAATTGCTGAAAAGCCTTCCTTTACTACTTTAACGACTGGTTCAGAATCGTCCTTGGTATCCTTGGTTACAATGAGCTTCCATGGAATTGCCCCTGTAAAATTATCACCTAATGTCTTCGTAATAGAGTATCTTGTTTCATCTGCCACTAACCCAAATTTCTCTGCAACTACTTCATCATCACTATAGGTTCCATCACGACTTGCATCAATATAAAGTCTGGCAGTATAGGTGGTTCCTAATGTATATTCACTATCCTCTAGAGAAAAGTTAAAGTTTAACTCGCTACTAATATAAGCCCCATTATCAATGATTCCAGTAGTTGTATCTCCAACGTATTCTTTAGGATAGTCCCCTTCTCCCATATGTAATACTAAACCGGTCTTTCTAAAATTAGTCATTAAAGCATTACCTGTGGAGGAACTTCCAGCATTTAGCAGACTGGATTGCTTAGATTTTATAGAGCTATCTATAAATTTATAAATTTTAGACTCATTATCTATATAATAAGAATTGCAATTATACAGATCTACATCTGCTACAATAGGGAGCCCAGCCTTAAGGTAATCCTCTAAAGCTTGCTTCTTTACGCTAGTAATATCATTTCCTGGACCTCTCGTAATATTATTCATATTGGTAGGCCAATTAACCGTATGAGGATTTGCATCACGAGAAGTAATCATGTCTCCCACGTGAAGATAGATCTTACCATTTAGTGTGCTATCATTATAAACAGTGTTGCCACTAACGGTATTTAACCTACCATAATACAAGCCCATATAAATCAAATCATAGGTACTATTTAAATGCTCTAATTTTCCATTAAATTCTGCCGTACTCTGATGTATAATATTGACCTTTCCTGTATACAGTGGGGCTATTCTTGTACGTAAGATAGCTTCTGTTAAATAGGTTTTGGAAGAGGAAAGTGTAGAAGATACAGTACAAGGTTCTAGGTCAAGAACATTGATACTATCCTTTACTTTCTTATCATTCTTCCTAAGTCCCATTACAAAACGAATGGCTAACGATGGTGGCGCAGTGGTTGCCGTGCTTCCTGTTTCCTGCAGAATATAGTCAAATAGTTGCTTATTCAATCCATCCGATTTAATCGCACCCGTATTGTTTAGACTGTCCAATAAACTCATATCACTCTGGAACAAATATACTCGACTATTTACTGTGCCATTACTATATTGTAACTGAGTCTTTGTCTCATAGGTTGCATATGATTCTCCAGTTGACCAATCATTTAATTTAGATGCTGTCCCATCTAATTTTGGTGGCATAAAAGTAGTTACACCCCAGTAGGTTTTCGCATCCCCAGACTGTGCATGAAAGACACCTGTGGTACGACCATTTACAGTATCTCCTGTTACAGCTGCTTTCCTGCTTCCATCAGGATAATCATACAAAAACATATTATAAAGTGCCTGAGGATTCATCGAGTTTAGCATAAGACAAAGCTTAAACACGTTATTATTACTTCCATTGCAACTACTAGTTGATTCAGGAACAACACTGCCATCTAAACCAATCTGACTCACGTTCACAGGCTTCATGGTCCCGCTGTTTAACATCTCAGTGAAAACAGTCTGGTCTATCACAATACCTGTCTGATCTTCGTCTAACACAATTTTATGAAATAATTTCATTACTGTATTCCAGTTTAAGTCATTGCTATTGGTAAAATTAAGCTTCATGTCACTGCTTCCTGTATCCGTATAAGGAAGCTTACTATATGCCTTATAGGCAGTACATAACGTACTACGGTAAGACTTATTGGTTATGATTACTAAATCCGCACGATCTGCCCACTGACTATTGGAATTTAACTCACTAGGAGTAACGGTTTTTACAACAACATGATAATCTGGAATCTGAGCATCTTCTAGTCCTAATACAGTTTTTAGAAATGCATTTTTATGAGTATAAGAGACTTCCTTATAATTATAATTTATATAATAATTGTCCGTTCTACTAGTATACACTCGATCGCCAACTTTAGTGGCATTATGATTAGTAGCTGGCGGATTGGTTACCACATAAGGTACCCATATAAAGTTGCCCCCGGATTGCCTCGTATATGTAGCAGTTTTAATGGTTCCATCTGCATTACTTGCAGTTACATTTTGTGCGATAAGTCCTGTGCCATTGGCAACTCTCTCATAGTATCCCTCTTGGGTCATCGTAGCGTAATGTACATACGACCAATTGCTAGCAACATCGGTATTAGGATCCAGATCAAATTTCTGGTATGTACTTGGAGTATTCTTATAGGTAGCAGCCCCAGAGCTACAGATATCATTCATATACTGCTCCGCTTGACTGTTACCATTACGAATATCCTTTAACAGCTTCGTAATGTCAACAGGCTCACAGCCTGCTATCATATATCCAATCTGGGAAAACTTCATATCTGGGACAATTTCAAGAATAACGGTAGGATTGGTAGCTGAGCCCTTATCACCATCTTCTGAAGGGATGAGGTTATTGGTAGCAAAGCCATGAGTAATTGCAGTAGAAGCACTATCTTCCGCTTTACTTCCCACAGTCATAAAACAAAGCGTTAACAATGCAATCCCACACATGCAGCTTATTATGATATATTTTTTTGCATTTA
>JAEZQN010000139.1 GCA_023441145.1 Bacillota bacterium | reverse complement strand
GAAATATCTTTCTGACGTTTTTTGACTACTTGTGGCTCAAAAGTGGTTTTTCGATCTTGTGGTACTTGAACATCCATGCTACCATAACTACTGTTAATTCGCTTGGTTTTATAGCCGTTCCGATAGTCATCACTGTCAGAACGTTGCGATTTCTCATAACTAAGATGGTCATCCATTTCAGCTTCCATCATTTCTTTAATGGTTCCTCCAAGGATATCCTTGAGTGCATCCTGAATGTCAGTTGCAGTCTCAATATCATACTCCTCAAGGAGCTGACGGATTATGTTACGTTTTCCTTCTGTCATTTGTACTTTGTGTACAGGTTTCTTTTCTCTTGCCATAAAAAAGCCTCCTATGATTTATATTTTATCATAGAAGACCTTATAAAACTCTATTTGCAGAAAAACTTTCATAGACTCGGTAACAAGATTGCTATACCATCACATTACATATAACATTCAAAATTATTCTTATACTATGTTACATAAATAAAGACTCTATGTTTTAAAGATATTCATAGTTCTTTTCATAAAATAAGAAACAATTTCTTTATCCACCTATAATACATTTTAAATAGGTTTCTTTTTCTACCATTTGCTTTAGTTTTTGCATACTTTCATCCGTAGGTGCTTTTACATCACCCATTGGATAATCTCTTCCAAGACCTTCGTATTTACCTCTGCCAAAACTATGATAAGGAAGGAGGTGTATCTTTTTTACCCCAGAAAGAGACTCTGCAAACTTTGCAATGGCTTTGATTTCTTCATTGGTATCATTAAATCCAGGTATTACTGGAACACGAATTACTAGTTCTGTCATCTTACTGTCGGCTATTTTTTTCGTATTTTCAATCATTCGCCTATTGTCTTTACCAGTAAATTCTTTATGCTTCTCATAATTCATATGCTTAATATCCATTAGATAGGTGTCCAGGTAGGGAAGTATTTTCTTTATGGTATCAAAGTCAGCATACCCCATACTCTCCATTGCAGTATTGATTCCCATATCTTTGGCTGCATGTAGGAGGCCTTCCGCGAATTCATGCTGCAATAGACTTTCTCCACCAGACAAAGTGAGTCCTCCTCCTGAACGTCCGTAATATGGCATATCACGGGCCACGATCTCCATAACTTCCTTAACCGTGACATCCTTTCCAACCGTCTTAGGTTTTCCATTTACCATCATGGACTGAATCTCATATTCTTGTGATTCAGGATTGCTACACCATTTGCACCTAAGGGCACACCCCTTTAAAAATACAATTGTTCGGATGCCGACCCCATCATGAATGGAATAGCGTTGTATATCAAATATTCGTCCTATTCTATTTAAATATTCGCCCATAGCTCGCCTACTCTTTTCTTCACGTTGTTATCGGTTGTCACCTTGCTCAGTTCTTCGTATGATGTCATCCTGCAAAGACTTGGACAAAGTAGTAAATAAGGCGGAATATCCGGCCACTCTAACCACTAAACCACTATACTTCTCAGGATGTTTTTGCGCATCTAATAGAGTATCTCTATCTACCACATTAAACTGCATATGCATACCCTTTTGGTCAAAGTACCCACGAAGTAGAGAAACAAAATTCTCTAAACCATATTCTCCACTCATGGCAGAAGGATGCATCTTCATATTAAATAAAGTTCCATTGCTGGCTATTTCATGATCCAGATGAGCTACAGAGTTACAAGCTGCCGTTGGTCCATTGACATCTTTACCAGAGGTTGGTGAAACGCCATCTGCTACCGGTGTATGGGCTAATCTACCATCTGCAGTTGCGCCAGTTTGTGCTCCTAAAGGAACGTTGGCGGATACTGGATATAGACCAGCATGGAAGATTCCTCCTCTTGGGTTTTTGAATCTTTCCACAGTCTTTGTATACACATAAGCAACATCCCGTGCCAAAGTATCAACATCTTCTACATCGTTGCCGTACTTAGGAAGTTCGTTAATCATATCCAGAATTTCGTCGTATCTAGCCTTTTCTTTTTCTGGCAAAGATAGAGTAAGCACATTACTAATCGTCATTTTTATAATATCAGAGGTAACTTCTTTTCCCTGGGTTTTTAGTGTTTCTGCCACCTGAAGAGCAATCTCTTGGGCTGTAATCATGTCAAAGCCCTTACCGAAGTTCATTTCCAATGCTCTCTTTAACTCACTTGGCGTAATTTTCTTATCTTCATAGACTAGTCGTCTAATCGTGTACATAGAATCTGTTACATTTGCAATACCAAATCCCTGTGGACCGGTGAAATTATAAACAGCTCCACCTTCTTGAACAGATTTACCACGCTTTATACAGTCGTCAATGAGACAAGATTCAAATGGTAATGGGCAGCGCTCACTGTGAGCAATATCAATCGCATTGTTGGCATTCACCATTAACGCTATGGTATAATCCATCTGTTTCTGATACGCATCAAAAAACTCTTCAAAAGTCTTAAAATCTTCTACTAATCCTGTATGTATGCTAGCTTCTTTTCCCCGGTCATAACCATTGGAGAATACCATTTCCAGTGGACGACACATATTAAAAAATGCCGCATCATGCCAGCCATCTGTTTTTCCTGGTTTCTGTGGTTCCACACAACCAATAATATTGTAGTCCCTTGCATCATCTACAGTTAGACCACGTTTGATGAGCGCTGGAATTATAATTTCGTCATTATAGTACGCTGGAAGCCCAATACCTGTTCTGGTAAGCTTGGCTGCACGTAATAGTAAATCCTGAGGTGAACCATTCCATACACGAATGGAAAGAGATGGCTGAGGTAAAAATACATGGCTAGACGCATCTATACACATAAATGACAAATCATTGGTTGCATCTCGTCCATCTATGGTTTGACCACCTACAATGAGGTTTTGGAATATGGAATATCCTGCAAATCCTTCTGAGCTTGCAGCATCTCTTACCTTATTCAAATCGTTTAATTTTACCCATATACAGTCGATGAGTTCCTGGGCATACTCCCTAGTAAGGCTTCCCTCTTCCATATCCTTTTTAAAATAAGGATACATATACTGATCAAATCTTCCTGGAGAGATAGAATGACCACTGGATTCTATCTGCAACAGTTGTTGTATAAACCAGAATGCTTGACAAGCTTCCTCAAAACTAGAAGCTGGTTGTTCCGGAACTCTATCACATATAGCAGAGATGCGTAATAACTCCTTTTTTCTTCTGGCATCTGTTTCTTTCATTGCCATTTCCTGTGCTAGCTTACTATATCTTTTACTATAGTTTATAACAGCCTTACATGATATAATCACTGCCTCAAGAAACGCTATTTTTTTAGAATAATCGGCATCTGAAACCTTACAGGTCTTCATTTCCTCTTCTGCCTCTTTGATGATTCCGATCATTCCTATTTTCATAACCTTTTCGTATTGTACTGTCACATGTCCAATCCCATTATAAAAGTAGTTACCTGGCGTAAACATATTATGTTCCATGGCACGGACTGCTTCTGGGGACATATAGGATAGTGCTAACTCACTGGTGGTCTTACCCTTCCAGTATGAATTCGCTTTTCTTAATTTTGCCTTCGATTCCTCAGATATATAAAATGGATCTGCAGATCGATTTTCAATGGTATCGAATTCTTCCTCTAACCACTCATAAGAGAATTCAGGAAACGTCTGAGCTCCTCTAGGAGCAATTGTCGTACTTCCAACAATCAACTCGTCATCCCGGATGATAATCGGAATGTTCTTAAGGATGTGTTCAAACCCCAGTGCGCGACGCTTAATGATTGGTAATCCCTCTGTCTCTTTATAGGATTCTGTAATCAATTCAGCTCTTGCTGACTCAATTACAGGCTTATTTTTGTATAAGTCATTTACTAATTTTGTGATTCGTTCCGTTTTGGGAACTGGAGTACTGTTATAAGTGTTCATAATAATCTCCATTTCTAGTTCCTTTTGAAAGATTAATAGTGACAACAATTCTCTAATCAGTCATAAATACACTGAATTCCAAGTTGATGAAAGGTATCCAGCCATTGCTGACTAGGTTTTTTATCCGTAATAACAACATTTATCTGAGTTATGCTACAAATGTTTGAAAAAGCAACTTGTCCAAACTTAGATGAGTCTACTACTAAATACACTTTGCTTGCAGAAGCAATCATTTCCTGCTTTATGCTGCCTAACTCAAAATTACTTTCTGTGACACCTTTATCTAAGGCGATACCTTTACACGAAAAGAACAATTTATCTGCATTGTAACATTTCAAATTATCAAACACTTTTTTTCCTACTAAAGCCATACTCTTAGTATCTAAATTGCCTCCAGTAGAGATAATATCCCATCCCTGCACGTCAGAAAGCTCTAAGAGATTTTCTATAGAGTTCGTTATTACAGTCAAATTCTGCTTTTCTTTTATATGTTTCGTTATAAATACTGCAGTTGTGGAGGCATCGAGAATGATATGGTCACCATCTGATAGTTCTCTTTTTACAAGTTGTGCGATTTTTTGTTTTCCCTGTGGATTGGATTTTTTACGTACATTAAAAGGTAAGTCAATACTTCCCTTGTCATTGATCACCGCACCACCGTAACTTTTTATCACATGTCCTTCGTCTGAGAGCTTATCCAAG
>JAEZQN010000178.1 GCA_023441145.1 Bacillota bacterium | reverse complement strand
GCTGCTGCCTCTTTGGTCTTGGCATACACCATAACCCCACCTACAGAACGGTCTAGGCGATGAACTACTGCTACATAGGGATTTGGTTTTCCTTCTTTCTCATACAAATAATTCTTAATCTGACTTGCTAAGTCCACTGTTAAGCTCTTATCCGATTGGGAAGGAACTCCTACGGGCTTTTCGCAGACAATAAGTTCTTTATCTTCATAGAGTATTGTGATATTCACTGTTAATCTCCTATACTATCTTAAAGCGAGGGATAAAACCCATTCGCCTTATATTATCTCTGTCAATGAGATTATACCCTAAAAAATGTCTGAAGCAAACTACTTTACCAATCCCCCATGAAAATAACATTCATAAACCTTAACATTATCATAGCATATCTCCTCTATTCCTTGAAACCACTGGATATCTCCTGTAACTTTTGAGGAATAGATGTAATCTCCAGACTGATAGAACTGTGGTCCTCTATATGGATATTCAAAGGTGGTAGCTCTTAGAGCTTCTTTAAGAAAATTACCACTAAACCTCTCGTCTAATACTCTGCCTATGTAGTTCATGGCATACACGGCACTTCCATCCTTCCAAATAGCCTCTTCTCCTGCAAACTGCTCACCACCTACATAGGTATCGTGATAGATGTAATTGTCTTTTTCATAGCGATAATCATGGGAGTCTAGGCGAGTGGATCTGTACTGATTGGCAATGCCCGCATAGGTGTTTCTACTAGCTTCTAATCGAAATGCTATAAGCTCTTCTAAATCAGTAGCCTCTGTTTTATGGAAAGAGACATCACATTCTTGATCCTTTACCAAGTAATCTACCGTCACATGAAATAACTCACTTAAACTGATTAAGTTTGTAATATCAGGATAGCCTTGGCCTGCCTCCCATTTGGCTACCGCCTGCCTAGAAACATGAATATTCTCCGCTAACTCTTCTTGGGTATAACCTCTACTCTTTCTTAACACTTGTAGCTTATCTGAAAAGATCATTTGGAGCACCTCTCTTTCTTAACTTAAGATTACCATGGTAGAGGTCTTAATTACATCAAATAAACGTAGCAAAAATGCTACGTTTCGTGGAAAAATTCATTTATAATACTAGCCAAATGGTTAGGCTTCTCAATATTAACTTCGTGGCCTGCATTCTGCATTATTTTTATTTCAGAATTAGGCAACCCCTTTGCTAGTTCTAAGGAGGCTTTTTTATTGGCCTTATCCCTTTCACCACAAAGAACTAGAACTGGACAAGAGATACTCTCTAAGGGACTGGTAAAATCCAAATGCATCATGGACTTTGATAATCGTATAAAATCCTTTTTTCCAAATCCCATTTGCAAAAACATAGATTTTGGCATAAGACGAAATAAGACATTCTGAAACTGAAGTAAATGTTTTGGCATCTTGTACTGGGTACCAATTAACAGTAAGGACTGGACTCTTTTCGGATAATCTATTGCATAATGTAGTGCTAAAACACCACCCAAAGATAGTCCACATAGATTAAGCGGTTCTGAAAACTTATTACAATAGCTGGAGAAGGCATTGAATAACTCGTTGTAGCTAATGTCCTTATATAGCAGCATATCAGAAAGACTAGGACACTCTATCTTTACATCTGATTTCATTCCTTCTATGGTCTTGTCCCAGCTAGACGGTGTTTGTCCTAAACCATGAATAAAAATATACTGCATATACATTCTCCATTCTAAAAAGTTCAGCTACTCAACCCACTAATTCCTCTAATAACCTTGATTTCATTTCCACTAATTCCTCGTCTGATGGGCGGTTATCATCGCTATACATTTTCTCCATAGGGTACAACCAAACAGGACCTTTTCCATCATTTCCATATCCCTCTAAGTCACCACTTACCCTAGGAAACAAGTGCCAGTGCAAATGAGTATCACCATTGCCAAGTAGCTCATAATTCATTTTTTCAGCGCCAAATACCTTGTAAACTGCTTCGGCAACAATAGACATCTCCTCTAAAAAATCTACCTTTTGTTCTTTATCCAACTGGAATAATTCTGTCTTATGCTCTTTGGCAAGGAACAAGGTATAGCCTTTAAAATGTTGATGATCACCTAAAACAACATAGCCTGTTTTCAGTTCTCTGACAAAGTATGGATTTGTCCCATTCTTAATCATTTCTATTCTGTCACAAATGAAACACATCTCATTTACCCCCATTATATGTACTTTGCTCTTTAATTCTTCGCTGATACTCTTCTATCAGTAAAGGTTGAATAAAAGGATATATCCATTCTGTTGGTAGGTTCTCAAACAATTTAACACATTCCATTTCGCTATGTAGTTCGTTACCGAGGGTCAGAATATCACCATAATATAACATAAGTATCTCTTTCTTTGTGTATTCTACTTGTTATTCAAAAACTTAAAATACTGATTCCTCCGATTAAAGCGATAAGTCCATTCCAGGACCTCTCTCTTCACTTGGCCTCTCACTAAAACCTAACTTTTTATAAAACGTTTCTTTTCCTTTAGCCGAAAGCAATACCATCTTTATGTTCCATCCCTCTTTTTTCTGAGCTCTCATAAATGTGATTGCCTTTTCCACCATATGCTTTCCTATTCCCATACCTTGGTATTCTGGCTTTACCATGACATCTGCCAGATAGGAGATATAACCTCTATCCCATATAACTCTTGCCGCACCCACAACGATATCGTTGTCGTAACAACTTATTACATATATCGAATGCTCTAATCCTTGTCTTGCCTGTTCATCACATAACTTTCCCCAGCCAACGTCCTCTCGTAACGTATTATAATCTTCTACTGATATATATTCTTTATACTGAATATTCACTATATGTACCTCCTAGCTTTCTTTCATAAGATGTGGTTATGTTCCTAATGCCCTTATAACGACATTATAACATTAAACCTCCCTATTGTAATCTATAGTAGAACAAGTTACTGAAAAACAGACGGCGCCGATTTATTATTTAATAACTTACTCTTTAATCCTTCGCTGATACTCTTCGATCAGTAAAGGTTGAATGAAAAGATTTCTGCGATAACGATATAAGCGAATAACAAAATTAATACGCCATATATTCTTACTTCCCAAATTCCCTCAGGCTTCTTTTCCATTGTATTTGCACCTTTTTAAGCTTATTTCCCTCTGATATATCTAATTATATCAAAATTCTTCCATATATAAAATAGTAGCTTTGATTGTGCTGTTTTAATACTAAACAAGATTATCTATCTCAAAATGTGTAGCTAATGAACCGTTGCAAGAATAAAAGCAGGAAGTTTTATTCTCCTGCTTTGTGATTCATTCAAATTAACTATTACACCTTAAACCGATATCCCACACCCCAAATAGTCTCAATATACTGAGGTTTGGAGGTATTCACTTCAATCTTTTCTCTTATCTTTTTTATATGCACGGTAACAGTAGCAATGTCTCCAATGGACTCCATATCCCAGATTTCCTTAAATAGTTCTTCTTTGGTATACACCCTGTTTGGATGCTCTGCTAAGAAGGTTAGGAGATCAAATTCCTTCGTCGTAAAATTCTTTTCCTCTTGATTGACATATACCCTTCTAGCAGTCTTATCTATCTTAAGCCCATGAATCTCTATCACTCGATTCACTTCAGTTCCACTTCCAACCAGCCTTTCATAACGGGCCAGATGGGCTTTTACTCTAGCCACTAGCTCACTTGGGCTAAATGGCTTCGTCATGTAATCATCTGCACCTTGACCAAGACCTCGAATCTTATCAATATCATCCTTCTTCGCAGAAACCATAAGAATCGGAATATTCTTCTTTTCTCGTATTCTTCTACAGATTTCAAATCCATCCATAGAAGGAAGCATTAAGTCTAAGATAATAAGATCATAATCTTTTGTTAAGGCTAATGATAATCCTTCTTCTCCATCATTCTCTATATCAACTTTAAAATCACTTAACTCCAAATAATCCTTCTCCAGTT
>JAEZQN010000051.1 GCA_023441145.1 Bacillota bacterium | reverse complement strand
CAAAAAGACGGAGTGTGAATAAAGTGATTATAAAAAGAGGCGATATTTTTTATGCAGATTTAAGACCTGTCATTGGGTCGGAACAAGGAGGAGTGAGACCAGTACTGATTGTACAGAATGATACTGGAAACAAACACAGTCCTACTGTTATCTGCGCAGCAATAACTTCAAAAATGAACAAAGCAAAGCTACCAACTCACGTAGAGCTGGATGCTGAAAAATATGGAATTGTAAAGGATTCAGTTATCTTACTAGAACAGGTAAGAACAATAGATAAATCCAGATTAAAAGAAAAGGTATGTCATTTAGATGATGATGTATTAAAGAAAATAGATAAAGCATTATTAATTAGTCTAGCTCTTAATACATAATACATCGAAATGGATTAATGAGTAAAAGAACAGAAGAAAGGATAGTAGCTTATAGCTGTCCTCTAACTACTATAGTCAAGATCTGCAATACATTGTCTTTACAAGATAATAAGTTCTTGATTATTGTACATATTGTTCCATATATCTTTTATAACTGTATCACATAATAAAAAGAAGGTCATCATGCTTGTCATGGTGACCTTCTCTTTGCTATATTATAATGAGGGGAGGAGAGAGTGACGTTTTATTCACTTTCTGCCTTCATTATAAAGGCAAATTATGATGAAAGTATGACGAACAAAAAAAGTTTTTGTGAACATCTTTGTTCAAAATTCGTTCATCTTTTGGAATAAATACGAGTGGAAAATAGGAGATCATATGAAAATTACCGTTTTATGTGTAGGGAAAATAAAAGAAAAGTACTTTGTGCAAGGCATTGAAGAATATGCAAAAAGGCTAAGTCGTTATTGCAAACTTGAAATCATCGAAGTGCCAGATGAAAAGACACCGGATTCTGCCAGTGAGGCTATGGAGCTACAGATTAAGCAGAAGGAAGGGGAGCGACTGAGTAAGTATATCAAAGATGGAGCCTATGTTATAGCTCTTGCCATTGAAGGAAAACAATTAGACTCCGTTACTTTTGGAAGACAGATAGAAAGACTTGGAGTAGAGGGGAAGAGCCATATTATCTTTATTATTGGAGGTTCCCTTGGTCTTGATCAAGAGATATTAAAAAGAGCAGATTATCTTCTGAGCTTTTCAAAAATGACCTTCCCACATCAGATGATGAGAATGGTTCTATTAGAGCAAATCTATAGAGGGTATCGTATTGTGAATGGTGAACCGTATCATAAGTAATAAGCTCTTCTATGAATAAAAAGGGTGATATTAAGCAAAATTTAAACAGATATACACATTATTTATATTTTATGAGGTGAAATGTTGTAGGGATAGCTCATATACTCATAGGACAGGAATGTATAACCAAGACATGATATTTTTACATTAAATATTCATGTCTTTTCATTTATATGATAGAAATCGATTTTTTTATCGTATATATAGGAAGATAGACATAGTGAGGAGGATATTGGTGAAGGAGAAAGAAATTTTAGAAGGAATACAACGGAAGAAAGAAAAGTACTTAGATGAAGCGATAAAGGAGTATGGAAGGTTAATATACTCTTTAGTGAAACAGTTTGTACATAATGACAGTGGGGCAGTGGAAGAGGGTGTAAGTGATGTATTTATAGAGCTATGGACGAATGCATCCCGTATTGATTTGTCAAGAGGATCGCTAAAAAATATGCTATGTTTAATTGGTCGCTCTAGGGCAATGGATTATTTGAAAAAGACGCGATACCAACGAGAGGAAGTAGAGTATACAGAGAATCTTGCACCACAGGCTCTTCCCATCGATGAGACCTTGGTTGAAGAGGAAAATTACAAAGAATTATGAGACATTATTAAAAGTTTACAAGAGCCATACTCTGTGATCTTTCAGATGAGATATTTTCAAAATGAATCCTTTGAAAAAATTGCATTCGAGTTGAATATGAAACGGGAGCAGGTGGACAACCATCTAAGCAGAGGTCGGAAAAAGTTAAAAGAGCTATTAGCAGAGCAAGGAGGCAAGTAAGGGATGAAACAGAATGAAAAGATAGAAGATATTTATCAGTTAGATACCAATGGGATAGATCTTGCGCGTGGAATAGAAGAAGATGAAACAGTAGATTTAGATATTCTAATTAAACATACAAATCAAAAACTTTATAAGAATAAGAAGAGAACAATACGAGAACGATTTTATATAGCAAATAATTTTGTGAGAGCTGCTGTAATTGCAGGGGTTATCTTACTTGGAGCAACAACGGTTACAGCAACTGTAATGATAGCACGATACATTCCTAATGGTGGGGTAACTCATAGTGAAAATATTTGGGTTCTACCGGTGCCTTACACCGTTACGATAGAAAATACTAGTGGATATGGGGATGCAAAATACTGTTATTTTAGAATAGTGTCACTTTTTTATGATGGTAAACTGTTAGAAATGGACTTGGAGACAAACTTCTATGAAAAAGATTTGGATGAGAACTCAGATGGTAGGACATATATGCCAACACGCCTTAAAGGAAGTGACGGCATAAAAGAAAGTATAGGAGAAAAATCAACTGTAGATTTTGGTGTAAAAGTCACACAGTCACACCTGGTATATGAAGTTAATGATTTAGAACAATACTCCCTCATACTTCAATGGGCCGGAAAAGATGCAAATGTATTTGAAATCCCTTTAAAAGAATTACAGCTTGTTGAGCCAAAGGAAGCAGAATCTGTAGAGCAGCTCGGTCAGGTAACGGAGGATCAGGGAATACGTCTGGTTGCAGTGAAATCAAGGTTAAAAGACATTCAAAATATTGATTTTATTCCAAGCAAACAACCAAGTGATATTACATTTGAAGGATTACAGAACTATGTAATAAAAGATGCAGCAGGAAAAGAACTTCAAGTACTTGACACAGATTCAAACTACGGTACACTTCCTTATCTGTTGCTTAAGTGTGAAAGTGATTTTAAAGGTCGAGTGGAGGCTACCAAACTTCAGGTATCAAAAGACGTAAATCAGAAAGTTACATTGGAGATTCCTAAGGCAGGCCAGACAAAGAAAATTAATCAAACGATTGCATTAAATGGAATGGAACTTATCATAGAATCCGTTTCTGTTGAAGATACGCCAAATGAATATGATGGTGGTTATTGGGTTGAGGTAGTTTGCGAGGTGAAGTTACCAAATGGTTCAGAGTACTCCATTGGAAAAGGAACACAGATTAAGACTTCGCTCTTCTATAAAGATATGGAATCGGCTTCTAGTGGTTCTAGGTATGGTAAGACAGTGACATATACATCGATTCCTAAAGAGGAGTTCAAACCGGGTGAACCAATGACACTGCAGTTAGACTGTATTCAGGGGTTAACATTATCTGGGGAGTGGGTATGGAATATGGAATAGTTAATAGAGATTTGATTAAGTAAATAGAATAAGGCAATAATAAAGACAAGGGAGCGGAGACCCCCTTGTCTTGCCAAGAGCATTACATGAAATCTACATTTGTAGGCCCCTAATACAGTATACTTATCCTTCCGCAAAAACTATACTATTTGTTGCTTAGGGATATTAGTGCAATGATAATTTCAATGAAATTACATAGCACTAACAGAAGTGTTAATACTTCTATAATAGTCATAGGAAACACCTACTTTCGTGTAAACTAAATGTAGGAGGTCCAGGTAATGTTGCTTGGCTACATATAAGCTATCAGATAGACGATATGAATAATATAGATTTGTAATTAAGGAGAGTATTGGTGAAAGTTTTGCTCTCCTTTAGGCACGCTACGGAGAACCGTACCATAAACAGGAAAGTACCACCAAAACAGGAGAATTTTATTAAGGATGATAAAGTTCTCCTGTTTTATGTTATACTAAAAAGAGTTAAAGAGTAAATGGATACATATTGGGGAAGAACATGATTTATTAATTAGTTATAATTTGTGAGGTGGTTAAATATGGATTATCAAATTAGAGAATGCAATATAGAGGATATAAAATCGATTTGCCAATTGAATAATAAGGAAATGGGATATGAGTATTCAGAAGAGCATACAAAAGAGAAACTAAATAAACTATTAAAAAGTGATAAGGATAAAATCTTTGTTGCAACAGTACAAAATATGGTCGTAGGTTATGTACATGCAAATGATTACGATGTAATTTATGCTCCACATCTGAAAAATATTATGGGCATTGCTGTTTCCAGTGAATTTAAGAAAAAAGGTATAGGAAAAGATTTATTAAGAGCTATCGAAGAATGGGCTAAGGAAACAGGTGCTTGTGGTATTCGTTTGGTTTCAGGAGTGACAAGAACAGATGCACATGAGTTCTATCGTCATTGTGGGTATGATGGATGCAAACAACAAATCAATTTTAAAAAACTATTTTCATCGGATTAATGATTAGAGTATAGC
>JAEZQN010000033.1 GCA_023441145.1 Bacillota bacterium | reverse complement strand
TGAAAATCATAGCCTAAGCCACAGGTAATTAATGCTCCAAAGTGGGCAGAAGCAAGGTATCTATCATAAAACCCTCCTCCATAACCTAAGCGCTCTCCTGTTTTGGTAAAAGCAAGACCTGGCAGTAGCATAAGGGAAGGTTTGTCTATAGTGGGAAGCGCTTTCTTATTAGTTACTGGCTCTGGTATCCCCTGATAGCCAGAAGTAACCTGAGCGTAATCCGTAATCAAATAAAACTGAAGATTTTCTCCCTCTACCTTCGGTAAGGCTACTTTTTTACCTGATTTAAGCATCTGCTTTATGATTTCTGATGTTGGTAGCTCTTGATTATAAGAAGCATAACAATAGATAGTATCTACATTCCTATATGGTTCAAAGTTCACTAAATGACGAAAAACTTCTTTAGAGGATACTTCCATTTCATTCTCAGTGAGACTTCTCCTCTTTTCTTTCATACTTTTTCGAATATCAGTTTTTGTCATTAGTACTCCTCCTTACACCATGTGTTTCCTAGTTTAACTTCTTATGATCTATATTAGTCTCTCCAACCTTCTTAAGCTCTGTAACAGACCCATCTGGATTTAAGATAGAGATATTGTCTAGCTGCCCTCTTAAATTCCCACGAATTGTCTGAATGTATTGTTGGCGAAGTTGTTGTTGCTCTTTCTTCTCTTCCTCTGTGAGCCCTTCTGTCTTACTCTTTTTATATAGTTCATTAATTCTAGCAATTGTTGTATTATCCATAAAAATCCTTTCAATTTTAAACCTTATTTAGAATACTGCTCCGTTTTGATATAATCCAATAAATTAAAGTCATCTTGCCCATGTGCTAAGAATATAGTTCCAATCTCTTCTCCTTGGATGATATCTGAGATACTGTCAATGACTGCCCCATTGGCTATGACCATATCAGCTCCTGACGTAGTGGCAATTCTAGCTGCAGTTAGCTTAGTAGCCATACCTCCAGTTCCTACGCCACTGACAGCTCCTTTGCCCATATCCATAAGTTTTGCATCCAATCGTTCTACTACACTGATAAACTTAGCCTCTGGATTGTTATGTGGGTCATCTGTATATAAGCCATCGATGTCTGACATAAGAATCAATAAATCCGCACCTATTAGAGCTGCTACAATAGCAGAAAGGGTATCATTATCCCCAAAATTATTATATTGTAACTCATCAGTGGATACTGTATCATTTTCATTTACAATTGGGATTACACCCATCTCAAGAAGCTCTCTGAAGGTGTTCTGGGCATTAGTTCGACTAATGTCATTAATCATGGTGTATTTTGTCATCAAAACCTGTGCACAGGTTTGATTGTATTCTGCAAATATTTTTTGATAAACCATCATTAATCGAGCCTGTCCCACAGCAGCACAAGCCTGCCTAACACTAGTTTCTGTCGGCTTCTCTTTTAGACCTAAAGCTTTTCTTCCTACTGCGATAGCACCAGAAGAAACTAAAACAACCTCTTTTCCTGCATTACGTAAATCTGTCAGCACTCTGATTAGCTTTTCCATAGTTCTTAGATTAATTTGACCTGTCTCAGAGTGCGTAATAGTAGATGATCCAATCTTTACTACAATCCTCTTTTTATCCTTTAACACTTCTCTGTAATTCATATTATCCCCCAAACTTTGATTGATACTCAATACTTATTATTTTGTATATCGGTTGGCAATCGCTTCAAATACCTTAATCCCATCCATGGCAGCAGAGGTAATTCCACCAGCATACCCAGCTCCTTCTCCACATGGATAAATACCTGAAACTGTACTCTCGAACTCTTCATTCCTTAGTATTCTGATTGGAGAAGAGGTTCTTGTCTCCACACCAGAGAGAATCGCATCTTCATTACCAAACCCTTTAATTTTACTTTCAAAATATTCTACACCTTCTACGATAGCTTCTGCAACATAATTCGGCACACATTCACGAAGATTTGCAAAGGTGTACTCTCCTTTTATGTTAGGATTAACATTTCCAAACTCTTTTGTGACTTCACCAGTCTTAAAATCTCCAAATCTCTGTATTGGCACAAAACCTTTCCCAAGCTCATAAGCCGCCTTCTCAAACTTACGCTGAAAATACATACCAGCCAGAGGAGAATCCCCTTCAAAATCCTCTTTAGTAACATTTACTACCATGGCAGAGTTGGCATTATAAGCATCTCTCTTATAATTGCTCATTCCGTTTACTACCATATGTCCTTCCTCTGAGGAAGCGTTTACTACAAACCCACCAGGACACATACAGAAGGAGTAAATACTTCTATTGTTAGAGGCATGATAAGTCAACTTGTAATCTGCAGCAGGTAGCTTATTATAGGCATCTCCATACTGACTTTGATTAATAACCTCCTGTGGGTGTTCAATACGAAGACCGATGGCAAAATTCTTTTGCTCCATAGGAAGATTCCTTTTATACATCATCTCAAAGCTATCCCTAGCACTATGCCCTAAAGCAAGTACACACAGATTGCAATCAATTCGATTAGAATCATTGACTACAATGGCTTTTAAGGTATTATCCTCAATAATTAAGTCTGTCATCTTACTATTAAAATGAACTTCTCCACCCCAAGCAATGATCTGTTTACGCATAGAACGAACAACATCTCGTAGTCTATCTGTTCCAATGTGTGGCTTATTTTGATATAGAATTTCCTCAGGTGCTCCATGTTCGACAAATACCTCATATACTAACATATTTCGACCAGAAGCGTCTTTTACTACAGTATTAAGCTTCCCATCTGAGAAGGTACCTGCCCCACCTTCGCCAAACTGAACGTTAGATTCTGGCTTTAACTGTCTAGTTTTCCAATACTCATTAACGTCTGAAACTCTTGTATCAACATCCGCCCCTCTCTCTAGTACAATAGGCTTATAGCCTTCCTTTGCAAGCATATAGGCACAAAAAAGACCAGCAGGGCCTGTCCCTACTACCACAGGACGATGCTTTAGTGGAAGCTTTCCTGATGGAGCAAAACCATAGTCTGTATCCTTTGTTAGCGTTATATTTTGATTGCGGTTTCGCTTAAGAATGGCGTCCTCTTTGGGAAGGGATACATCAACGGTATAGATGTATTTTATCTCATTCTTTTTTCTAGCATCAATGGATTTTTTACGAATGATAAGTTTTAAAATCTTACTCTCATCCATTCGAAAGAGCTTAGCAACCTCTTTCTTTAGCTGTATTTCCTCCTTGCCCTCTTTCATCTTATCTATGCTAACCTTTAGTTGTGTAATTCGTATCATGTCAATTCCTTTCTAGACAGTGTTGTCCTGCTACATATCCTGTAGACCAGGCCCACTGAAGATTATATCCTCCACAGGTTCCCTCCACATCTAATAACTCTCCAGTCAAGTAAAGTCCCTTTGCTAGGTGGCTCTCAAGGGTAGAGGAACTTACCTCTCCTGCACTGACACCACCAGCACAAACCTGCGCCTGTTCAAATCCATTGGCACTCTTTATTGGAACCCGAAAGCTTTTAATTAGCTCTATAAGGGCGTTTAATCTATGAGTATTTATTTGTCCTACCATCTCATCTTCCTTGATTCCTGCTTCCTTAATTAAAAGAAATGCTAATTTATAAGGAAATAGGCCGATTAAAAATTCCTTAGCTGTCTTTTCCGGACGAGACTGAAGGCGATTTAATAGCAATTGTAAGGTATCCTCCTTTGTCATATCAGGTAGTAAATCTAACATGACATCCACCGACTTACCTTGGTATAAAGCTCTAGTAACATACCTACTTACCTGAAATACTGGGATACCGGAGATTCCATAATCCGTTAGCTGTAATTCTCCAACCTCACTCACGGCATTCTTTCCATTAATCACGACTGTTACTCTAGCATTACACCTAATTCCCGCAATTTGCTTAAAGAGCTTTAGCGGAGAACGAAGTGCCACTAGTGCTTCCGTTACTGGAACTATGGTATGGCCAAGGCTTTTCGCTAGCTCATAGCCACTTCCATCAGAGCCAAGTTTACTTGAAGCCTTGCCTCCAGTGGCTAGAATTACTGCTTTCGCCTGGTAGGAAGACTTATCTGTTCTAACTACATAATTTGATCCTTTTTTAAGAATGCTTACTACACCTTCTTCTAACTGAATTTTCACCTGTAGTCTTTTTATCTCTATGATTAGTACCTCTACCATTGCAGCAGCCTGCATGGAAGCAGGATATAGATATCCATTTTTCTCTTTTGGTTCTATTCCTAACTCTCTAAAAAAAGCTATAGTATCCTCTACAGAGAATTGCTTTAAAATAGGGGCAATGATAGCTTGTGTATCAGTACGGTATACTGTTTCGTCATAATAAGTATTAGAAAAGTTACACTTCCCATTCCCAGTCGCTAATATCTTCTTCCCTAGCTTTTCTTTCTTTTCTATCAGTAGGACAGACTTACCTCTTCTTGCAGCTATAATCGCCGCTATCATTCCTGAGGCTCCACCTCCTACTACTAAAACATCAGTATTCAAACAGTTTCCTCCTACTCGTTCTCATTATCATCATAATATCTATTTTAAATACCCTTGTCAACGTAAAGCGACAATAAGAAAAGCTACCCCTCCATAAAATTTACTCTTTTCCAGATACCATCTGGAGTAACATTCCATTGGGAAAGGTAGCTTATTTTTAACTAGTGTAGCTTTCTAACAATCCATATAACTGGTCTAAATCATCTACATAGACTCCATTCTTAACCTCTTTCTGCTGATCTAGTGATAAATCCGAAATAAGTATTCCTGTTTGATCAACTAAGGTTTTTTTGTCGTTTGTATAAACCACTACATATCCACCATATTCTGTTAGAAAATAAGCGTAGTGATCTTTATTATCATATACCTTACGGATAGTAATGGAAGCCTTTGAAAAAGCATTCAGGGTAATGGATACTAACCCTTTCTTCACTTCTTCTTGTGGTGGGTTTTTCATATACTCTTGTAACTTATTCTGTATTTCCACCCGTGTTAATCCAATATACTCCTGTGGAATTGCTATTTCTTTATCCTGATAAATCGCATCTGCAACATCATAACTTTCTTCGATATACAATGTGTTGCTATCTGTTCGTATGACAGCACCTTTATTGGCATCTACTGCTTGGACAGTATTACTATCATCCTCATCATCACCAATGTTCCTAACCTCAGCTTTATTTAATTCACTCTGGGGATAAGTAACCTTTGCGTTATTAAAACTAACATAATAGCCAATCGAAAACAATATCACCAATATGCTAAATCCGGTAATTGACCAATAAACCTTATTCATAGTAGGTCACACTCCTTTGGTCAGATTATTACCATAATTTCTCATATTATACACTTGATATTAGAATCTACTTAACAAATGAAGTTTCTTAGCAATTCTTACTAGAAGGCTTCCTTTTGGCATTGCCACAAGCTCATTTTCAGTAACACCCTTTACCAGAAGTAAGGAGGCAAAGTAAGTTGGAACAGCAATTCCTAATGCCAATATAGTGGCAACGGCATTACTATGAAGAATTAGTACAGTAAATTTGTAGACAACAAACGCTACCCCTCCCATAATACCTGCACTGAGTAATGGTTTTATAAAGGTTCCAATAATCTCTTGCTGATAATTAAGGTTTTTTGCAATCTCACGCCAGTTTAAGACACAGATTACAATTGGGAAGGTTACATTACCAATCAGAAGTCCATATATTCCTAGATTAGTAAAGTTAAGTAATAATGCTAAAAATGCCACGTGTATTACAAGAGCTATAGCAGAATGAATCACTGGCTTTCTCATTAAGTTAATTGCCTGTAGTATAGAATTTGTCATTGTAGATAAGGCAAAGAAAATGATTCCAATAGAACCAAATATCATCATATTCTTCTCCATCTCATTACAACCACCAAATAACATAGAAAATATAGGCGCTCCTAGGACAGTGAGTCCAATGGCTGAAGGAATAGCAATGAGCATATTAAACTTAATGGCTGTATGAATACTACTTCTAACCTGCTTAAAGTTCGCCATGGAAATGGAACCAACAATACCAGGAATTACTGCAGTACCAAGGGCCGCTGAGATGGAAATCGGTACATTGGTAAGAAGAATATATTTACTGTAATAACCACTCCATAAACTACTTTGTTTAGAAGCAATTCCTTTGCTTGACATAATCTGTTTAAACAATATATCATCTAAGGAATTGTTTAATTGATACACTGCCTGACTTAAAATGACAGGAACAATGGTCATAAAGAGCATAGCATAGATTGCTGGGTAGTGCTCTACTCTTCCTGTCCTATCCTTATAGATACGTCTTTTAAAGCCTGGATAATACATAGCAAAGGTAAAGGCCAAAAATAGTAGCCCTGTAAATGCTCCAATTAAGGTTCCAAGTGTTCCTCCTGCCGCACCGTAAGCTGCCACATCAGAAGCTGCATCATGAGCTTGCATAAATAAATATGCTGCTACAATACTTACGATAGCATTGACTATTTGCTCTGCTACCTGGGAGATTGCCGTAGGAATCATTGTGTTTTTCCCTTGGAAAAAGCCTCTAAATACACCCATTAGAGAAAACACAAATATAGTTGGTGCTAACACCCTTAATGGATAAGCCATTTCTGGGGTTTTATATATTACAGTTGCGATAAAGTCAGAACCATAATAAAGAAGGCAAGTAAATGAAAAGCCAGCTACAATGGCAAACAATAACGCCGCTATTAAAATTCGATAGGAATTACGGTATTCCTTTTTTATATTACGTGCAGCAATTAGCTTAGAGACAGCCAAAGGCAAAGAATAAGAAGATAAAATTAAAGCCAAGTTATAAATATTAAAAGCATACCCATAGAATGCAATACCCTCATCACCAATAATATTCATCAAAGGAATTCGGTATAATAGACCTATTACACGAACCAGGATAGACGATATGGCCAAAATACTTCCCTGAACAATGAACCTATTATTTCTCGAATTAGTTGAACTCATAATTAACTCCATTCATTCGTAGTGTTTATTTTACTGTATTTATTGTATCATAGGAAAAACTTATTTCAAGTTTTTTCTGTTTTATAACAATTCTTCAAACATAATAAGAGCCTATCCAATGACACTTTTCATTGGACAGGCTCTTATTATGTTTGTTTATTCTACTATAATCTTATCTTTATTCTTTGAAGGGAAAAGCCCTATATAGGTCTTTCCTGTATTCACAGTAAGTTTCTTACCATTTTCATCAAAATAAGACATTGATTCTTCGCTCTCATTTTTCTTCCAAGTAATCTTCATAAACTTGCCATTGGTAAAGTAATAGCCATCTCCTGTTGCATTAGAAAGATTCATATCCTGTCTTCCCTTTTCATCCATAGTAGATTCCTCTACGAATTGAACAATAAGGTTTTTAAAGGTTAACTGCTCCTTCGTATTAGCATCTACATGAGGCTTGTTAAATTGAGAACGTTTGTAAACCTTGTTAGTTGCATCATATTCAAAATAAGGACTATATTTCTTACTAAATGGAACAGTTACCTTATTAGCAACAGAACCACTAACAAGATCCATATCCGTATTATTAAATTCATAATGACTAGTCATGTTTTCGCGGTACTCTGTACGATACTCAAGCTTACCTGTACCCTTTACAATGCCTTCGTAGCTTGCAAACGCATTATGTGGGGCTGCAATTTTTTCATCACGATAAAATACAGTGGAGCCAACAGAAGCAAGGCCACTTAAATTATCTACCCCAAGGCTGTCCAGTACATCTTGGGTATACTTAGATTGTCCATAGTGAACATAAATAGCATCATACTCATCTGCTATACTTACATAGTAATGTCTTGCACTTCTTACTGAGCCTATTCTGTCAGTATCAAAATTATCAAACACACCCATAAATCTAGTAATACCACCCTCTACTAGACATTCATACAAGATACCTGCTTGTCCAATTCCACTTTGTGGAGATGCCACTTCAATATTACTTAACATAATAGCATATGGACGGGCATTAGCCTTAGCCTCAGGTATCCACTCATTGGTCAGCTTTGATTTTGCCATACCTGCTGGGGCTGTTTCTGTCGCTTTTGGTACTTCTGTTTGTACTACTGGAGGTTGTGAGGTCTCTGGGGAAGGGGTTGTATCTTTTTGCCTCTCCTCCTTCTTACCACAGCCTACAAGTAACACTAAAACTAAAATAAAGACTAAACCATATTTTATCTTATTCATATCTCTAATCTCTCCCTTTTTATATTATCTTGTCAGTCCTATGTTGGTTAATATCTCAGACTGTCGCATTTCCATTAGACTGCGCTCTTCCTCTTCCATATGATCATAACCAAATAAATGAAGCATACTGTGAGCCACTAGAAAGCCTAGCTCTCTCTCTTCACTATGACCATAGGTACTCGCTTGTTCCTTTACCTTTTCTACACTAATCATAATATCACCAAGAAGTAATTCCCCTGTCTCGGGATTAAAGCAATCCTCCATCTCCTCTACATTACTAAAGTCAGAAGGTACTTCGTACTGAACCATAGGAAAGGACAAAACATCAGTAGGGCGATCAATATCACGAAATTCTTTATTCACCTGATGAATTTCTGCATTGTCGGTTAACACCACATTAACTTCACACTCATACGGACACTTTTCATACTCCACAGCCTCTAAAACTACCTTCTCAATAATAGCTTCATACTCGATGTCTAGCTGTTTATCCGTTTCATATGCAATATCAATTGTCATGGTTTCCCCTGCCTTTACTATTACTTTTATTCGTAGTAGTTCTTCTATTCTTGGTTTTATTCTGCTTATTCTCAAATGAGTCATAAGCCTTAACAATCTTCTGAACCAGTGGGTGTCTTACCACGTCCTGACTAGTTAAATAACAAAATCCGATGTCGTCCACCTTGGACAGTACCTTAACGGCCTGTTCTAGACCAGATATGGTATTATGTGGTAGGTCTTTTTGGGATAAATCACCCGTTATAA
The DNA here is from genome assembly GCA_023441145.1 of Bacillota bacterium. Classification (GTDB taxonomy): domain Bacteria; phylum Bacillota; class Clostridia; order Lachnospirales; family Lachnospiraceae; genus KM106-2. Next base: position 2,025 of record JAEZQN010000033.1, on the reverse strand, counting down.
TGACCTTTGAACCAAATCCGATACGTGTTAAAAACATCTTCATCTGAGCAGGTGTTGTATTTTGAGCTTCATCAAGAATAATATATGCATTATCTAAAGTACGCCCTCTCATATATGCTAACGGAGCTACTTCTATCAATCCTTTTTCTGAATTCTTAATAAAACTTTCTGGACCCATAATTTGATAAAGGGCGTCATATAATGGTCGTAAATAAGGATCCACCTTGCTCTGTAAATCACCTGGTAAGAAGCCAAGTTTTTCTCCCGCCTCAATGGCTGGACGAGTTAAAATAATCTTGCTTACTTCATCATTTTTAAATGCTGTAATGGCCATAGCCATAGCTAAGTAAGTCTTACCAGTACCTGCAGGTCCAATTCCGAATACTATCATCTTATCCCGAATGAGATCCACATAGGATTTTTGGCCTAAAGTCTTAGGCTTAATAGGTTTTCCATTGATTGTGTGACAAATTAGTTCCTTATCTATATCTACTATTTCGGATTCTTTGTTGTCAAAACAAAGAGAAAGTGTATAATTTACACTTTGTTCTGTAATCTCATTGCCACGCTTTGATAATTTTAGTAACTGTGTAAATACACTCTTTGCCTTAGAAACTCCTTCTGATGTCCCTATGACCTTTATCTCACCATCTCGCACGATGACGGTTACATGAAGTGTTTTCTCAATAATCTTTGTAAAAGCATCTAAATTCCCAAAAATATTTTTTTGATGTTCAGTAGGTATTTCGATAATTGCCTCAACAATACTCATGTAGATTTAGTTTCCTCCATCATTTTGTTCCATATTTTTATTCGATATTTATCATATCACTTATTAACTCTTAATTCAATGTAATTAATAATCTATTCCATAAATGCAATTATATGCCAAAATATAAATTTTCATGCGTTTATTGATTTATTGGAGAACTACTTTCCCTCGGAACATTGGTTTCTTCCTCGGTAATCGATACAATCGCTCTATTTTTTTGTTCTACTATCAATTTGCCAGATGCGATAATTTCATTATTAGACAACGTAAACACCACATCATTTTCAATTACTCTTACATCCTGTTTCTCTAACCCAGAGATATAACGATTTAACTTTTCAGTGGCAAGTTCTAGTGCCTCTGCCTCAGGATAGACCTTCTCTACAAGCCTATACTCTTTATTTGTGATGGAGGTCCACTTCACTGGTAAATAAAAATTCTCATTTAAACGCAAATCCTTTTCCTCTACTAGATGTTCAAAATTGTCGTATTTATCATAATTTTTAAAAGGATTTAATATGTAGAATTCATGGCCAAACAAAAAAAGGCTGTAATAATGATTACTTGTTCCTGTATATTCCTTATCAAAATAGGTAAGTGATAGCTTATCCATATAATTGTAATAAGTTTTTATGATAATATCTGCATCTGCAACAACTGCACCCTTTTTTATAACCGTTTGGTCATCTCCCATAATATCTATAATCCCTGATACTAGGACTTGACCTTTTCTCACAACATCACCAATAGAAACCTTAGGAGTTCCTGTCCTAGTAACCATATTTAGAACAATGCCATCTCTGTCAGCTACGATATGACTTGGTCCTGTAGCCTTTATGTATGGTTCTGGCATATTAGTCTCAGTCACCTTGATTAAAAGTCTGGTACCTCGTATTTCTGCTGACACCCATCCAATGTCTTCGTATTTTTTTCGAAGCATTTCTTCAATTTTGGTACAATTAATATGATCTTTTTTAACCCCAGCAAATACACCTTCATTTTTTAAATACTCTACAATCGACTCCTCTGTATGACTATATTGTCCTGTAATCTGCACATCCCAAATATATAATGACATATAATAAACAAGTAATATCCCTAACAATAGCCCCAAGAAGAACATCTTTCTTTTTTTGTATCTGTGAAAATAAAAAGGGAATCCTACTCTTTTTTTTACAATTGGTCTTGTTTTCGTCTTTCTGGCAATTGGTTTTAGACTAAAAAAATCTTTAAGCCTAATCTTAAACTGAAAG
>JAEZQN010000172.1 GCA_023441145.1 Bacillota bacterium | reverse complement strand
TCCTGACGCTTATATCTCTGATATCTCTGTAGGGATGCAACAAAGAGTAGAAATACTAAAGATGCTATATAGAGACAATGAGATCTTAATTCTAGATGAGCCAACTGCTGTTCTAACTCCTCAAGAAATCGATGAACTTATGGATATTATGAAGGGATTAGTAAAGGAAGGTAAGTCTATTATCTTTATAACCCATAAGCTAAATGAAATTAAGACAGTTGCGGACCGTTGTTCCGTTCTTCGTCGAGGAAAATATATCGGTACCGTGGATGTTAAGGATACTGACAAAGATGTTATGTCCGAGATGATGGTAGGTCGTAAAGTTGATTTAAATATCAAGAAAAAGCCTGCGAAGACTAAGGATACCGTGCTTCAGGTTAAGGATTTAAAGGTAAAATCAAAACGAGAGGGAAGTCACACTTATGTGGTGGACAATGTTTCTTTTGAAGTAAAACGTGGTGAAATTGTTAGTATTGCTGGTATCGATGGCAATGGCCAAAGTGAACTTATTCAAGCCATCACAGGTCTTATGAAACAGGATTCTGGACAGGTAATCTTAAACGGAGAGGATGTTACTAACAAATCCATTCGTTATAAAAATACTCATGGTTTAGGACATATTCCAGAGGACCGTCATAAGTTTGGTCTTGTATTAGACTATACAGTAGAGGAAAATGCGGTACTACAGGAGTACTTTACTCCTGAGTTTCAAAAGGCAGGATTCCTTAGATTTGGGAAGATTAGAGAAAGAAGTCAGCAGTTAATAGAGAAATATGACATTCGTAGTGGACAAGGATCAAGATCTGTTACAAGAAGTATGTCAGGTGGTAATCAGCAGAAACTGATTATCGGTCGTGAGATTAACAGAAACCCTGATTTATTAATCGCGGTGCAACCAACAAGAGGGCTTGACGTAGGTGCAATTGAGTCTATTCATAATCAGCTAGTGAAGGAAAGAGATAAGGGATGTGGTGTTTTACTTGTGTCATTTGAATTGGAAGAAGTTATGAATCTTAGTGACCGTATTTTAGTTATCTATGAAGGGAAAATTGTTGGGGAATTAGATCCAAAGAAAACGACACAAAAAGAGTTAGGTCTATATATGGCTGGTTCAGAAGGGAGTGAGGACGTATTAGCGGTAAAATAGATAAGAAAGAAAAGAAAGAACGTGCATATTTGTCCTCTGTCATTGCGATTGTAATAGGACTGTTAGTAGGGTATGTGATTCTATTAATCAGTAACCCTACTGATTCCTGGCAAGGATTTATGCAAATTATTTCAGGAGCAGTTACACACGGTTCAAGTGGTATTGGAAAAGTATTTTATTATGCAACTCCAATTATGATGACTGGTTTAAGTATCGGTTTTGCCTTTAAAACAGGGTTATTTAATATCGGAACTCCAGGCCAATTTATCGTGGGTGCTTTTGGTGGTATCTATGTAGGTGTCAAATTAACTGGATTGGGCGCTGCTCAATGGGTTGTAGCTCTTCTTGTGGCAATGGCTTTTGGCGCAATATGGGCTATCATTCCAGGTGTCCTTAAGGCATTCTGTAATGTAAATGAAGTAATTTCATGTATCATGATGAACTACATCGGTATGTATCTAGTGAACTTTCTGATTAAAAGCGATGCGCAACTATTTAATCAGTTGAAAAACGAAAGTAATCCAGTAGCTCATACAGCCGAAATTCCAAAAATGGGATTAGATAAATTATTCCCAGGCTCTGGTTTAGGCGGTGGAATCATTATTGCTATCATCTTTGTGATTATTATTTACATTGTATTAAATAAGACAGCCTTTGGTTATGAGTTAAAGGCAGTAGGATTTAACAAGGATGCCAGTAAGTATGCTGGTATTAATGAAAAGCGAAGTATTATAATCTCTATGCTAATTGCTGGTGCTCTTGCAGGACTTGGTGGAGGATTATTATACCTCTCTGGCTCTGGAAAATATATTGAGATCGTAGATGTTTTAGCCAATGAAGGATTTACAGGAATCAGTGTTGCATTACTTGGTTTAAGTAATCCAATTGGAATCCTCTTTGCAGCTATTTTCATAGCTTATATTACGCAAGGTGGTTTTTACCTACAGCTTTTAGCCTTCTCTCCTGAAGTTATTAATATCATCATTTCTGTAATCATTTACTTTAGTGCTTTTGCCTTAGTACTAAAGAATTTAATGCAAAGAAGAAATAAAGCCAAAGCAAATAGGATAGAAGAAATTAAGGTAGAAGCCAAAAGGGAGGAGGATGCGCTTCACATTGGTAAGCCATCCGAGAACCTAAATGATGAAAATGAAGGAGGAGAGGAATAATGTCAACTTTATATTTTTTAGTGCAGCAAACGATGTACTTCATGATTCCTCTTTTGATTGTAGCACTTGGTGGCATGTTCTCTGAGCGAAGTGGTGTAGTTAACGTAGCACTAGAAGGGATTATGACCTTTGGAGCATTTTGTAGTATTTTATTTATTAACCTATTTCAAAATACCTTAAGTGGTCAAGTGTTACTAATCCTTGCAATTTTGATCGCAGCAGTAGCTGGGATGGTGTTCTCCCTTCTACACGCATATGCATCTATCAATATGAAGGCTGACCAGGTAATAAGTGGTACAGCGCTTAATATGTTTGCTCCTGCCTTTGCTATCTTCTTTGCAAGACAGATTTTTGGAGTACAACAAATTGGTTTTAATAACACATTCCGTATTACAGAGGTACCAATCCTATCAAAGATTCCAGTGATTGGACCAATGTTCTTTCAGAACACGTATATTACGACATATATCGGTTTTGGAATTCTTATAGTGGCTACTATAGTATTATACAAAACTCGATTTGGTCTAAGACTACGCGCTTGTGGGGAACATCCTCAAGCAGCAGATTCCCTAGGTGTTAATGTATACCGTGTTCGTTATGCTGGTGTTTTGATTTCTGGTATCCTAGGTGGAATCGGTGGGTTGGTTTTTGTAATCCCAACTTCCACTAACTTTAATGCTACGGTAGCTGGATACGGTTTCTTAGCCTTAGCAGTATTGATCTTTGGACAGTGGAATCCTATTAGAATCTTATATGCTTCCCTGTTCTTCGGATTTATGAAAGCTTTAGCGGCTTCCTATTCTGGAATTGCTATCTTAAATAACCTAAATATTCCAAGTAACATCTACAAAATGGTACCTTATATTGCGACTCTTATTGTACTTGCTTTTACCTCAAGAAGGTCACAGGCACCAAGAGCAGCAGGTGTACCTTATGATAAAGGCGCTCGGTAAAGAGATGCTATAAGAGAATGCATAGCAATTGAATTGCTTATTCAATTGCTATGTATTTTCTCTTTTGATATAAAAAATAAGAATATTTATAAAATATACTTAATAGTATTATGAATATTATTAATATGCCTGATAAAACACTTGAACAATCAAAAAATATATGATATTATCCAAAATGTAAAAAAAATAGATACAATTCTAGGAGGATGTTTCATGAAACGCGTATTGTCCGCACTTTGTTTATTAGTTGCAATGTTTGCTTTAACTTCATGTAGTTATTTAGGAGGAAAGTCGTATGAATTAGCTCTATTTACTGATATTGGTAACATTTACGACAAATAATTCAATAAATCAGCATGGTAA
>JAEZQN010000267.1 GCA_023441145.1 Bacillota bacterium | reverse complement strand
GGCCCCACATGATCTAAAATACTCTTATTGCCCCAAATATCATCATTCTCAATAATCACACTACCAGTCACCACTACTCCAATAGCATCTACTGAATCTCCCATACGATATACCATCTGACCCTTTTGATAACTTTTTTCATAAGCTCCTAGACAGCCTCTCATCTCTTTTAGCTCTTGTTCTGTGATACCTCGAAATAAAACTGATTTCAAAAGAATTGACAAATTCATATTTTCCTCCATTTTGTTGTTATAACAACATATTTATAGGATTTATTGTATTATTATAACAATATAAAGTCAAATCAAATTAGGAGAGTGCTTATGTTAAGAAAAATTATTGAGATTGAAGAATCTAAATGTAATGGCTGTGGCCTCTGTGCAAGTGCTTGTCATGAAGGTGCTATCGCTATGATCGATGGAAAAGCGAAATTAATTCGAGACGATTACTGTGACGGTCTAGGCAACTGTTTGCCAGTCTGTCCAACTGGTGCAATTACATTCGTGGAGCGTGAAGCTGCTGCTTATGATGAATTAGCCGTACAGGAAAACATGAAGAAACAAGCAGAGAAAGCTCCCCCCCTACCTTGTGGATGTCCAGGAAGCCAAGCAAAACAACTAGTAAAAGAAGCTCCTACTGCCTCTCCTGAAACTCTATCTATAGACTCCGAGCTACAGCAGTGGCCTGTACAAATTAAGTTAGTACCGGTAAATGCCTCTTACTTTAATAATGCTAACTTACTCATTGCTGCTGATTGTGCTGCATATGCCTATGCAAACTTCCACCAAAAATTTATGCGTGGAAAAATCACATTAATCGGTTGTCCGAAGTTAGATGAAGTTGACTATTCAAATAAACTTACTGAATTCATAAAAAACAATGAAATTAAAAGTGTAACCGTTGTTCGTATGGAGGTTCCATGCTGTGGCGGTATCGAACATGCGACTGTCAACGCACTAAAGAACAGTGGAAAGTTTATTCCATGGCAGGTAGTTACTATATCAACCAATGGAACGATTTTAGATTAAAAAATAAGGAGGAAATTATTTATGTGTAATGAAATGTATTGTATGCAATGTCAAGAAACAGCAGGAAATAAGGGCTGTACCAAAGTAGGGGTATGTGGTAAAAATGCAGACCTAGCCAATATGCAGGACTTATTAATCTACGTAACTAAAGGTTTAGCCGAAATCACCACTAGATTAAGAAAAGAAGGAAAAATAGTGACCAAAGAGGTAAACCATTTTATTACCTTAAACTTATTTACAACCATTACAAATGCAAACTTCGATGATGATGTATTTTACGCTAGAGTAAAAGAAACTTTGGCGCTCAAGAAAGAATTATTAGAGCAATTATCTGATTCCTCTAACCTATCACCAGCCGCTATGTGGAATGTTACAGGAGATCATGTAGATGCCCTTCTAAAAGCAAAAGCTGAGTCTAAAGAGGTTGGTGTATTAGCTACAGAAAACGAAGATATTCGATCATTAAGAGGCTTAATTACTTATGGATTAAAAGGATTATCTGCCTACTTAAAGCATGCTAACGCCTTAGGATATGACGACGAAGAAATCGATTGCTTTATGCAAGAAACCCTTATGAAAATAATGGATGATAGCTTAACTGCCGAAGAATTAGTTGCACTTACATTAGAAACAGGTAAAGTTGGGGTTTCTGGTATGGCACTACTTGATACTGCCAATACTTCTACCTACGGTAATCCAGAAATTACAAAGGTAAACATTGGTGTTGGTAAGAATCCTGGTATCTTAGTTTCCGGTCATGACCTAAACGACCTTGAACAGCTATTAATCCAAACAGAAGGTACAGGAGTAGATGTCTATACGCATTCTGAAATGCTCCCAGCACATTACTATCCAAATCTTAAAAAATACAAACACCTAGTAGGTAACTACGGAAATGCTTGGTGGAAACAAAAAGAAGAATTCGAAAGCTTCAATGGTCCAATCTTAATGACAACCAACTGTATTGTTCCTCCAAAGACATCTTATAAAGATAAAATATTTACAACAGGTGCAGCTGGATACGCTGGATGTAAACACATTCCTGGAGAATGTGGTAGCCAAAAGGATTTCTCAGAAATCATTGCCCTGGCAAAAACCTGCGAGGCTCCAACTGAAATTGAAACAGGTGAAATTATCGGTGGATTTGCCCATGAACAAGTATTTGCATTAGCAGATACCGTAGTTGAGGCAGTAAAATCTGGCGCAATTAAGAAATTTGTAGTAATGGCTGGTTGTGATGGTAGAAGCCCTAAGCGTAACTACTATACTGACTTTGCCAAAGCTTTACCAAAGGATACCGTTATCTTAACAGCAGGCTGTGCTAAGTATAAATATAACAAGCTAGATTTAGGAGATATCGGTGGTATACCAAGAGTATTAGATGCTGGTCAGTGTAACGATTCCTACTCTTTGGCCTTAATCGCTTTAAAGCTTAAGGAGGTATTTGGTCTCTCTGACGTGAATGAATTACCAATTATCTATAACATCGCTTGGTATGAGCAAAAGGCAGTAATTGTTCTATTATCCTTATTATACCTTGGAGTGAAGAAGATTCATCTTGGACCTACTCTTCCAGCCTTCCTTTCTCCAAATGTAGCTAAAGTATTAGTTGAGAACTTTGGCATTGCAGGAATTGGTACTGTAGAAGAAGATATGGAATTATTCTTTGGAGAAGAATAAACAGAAGTTAAATTATATGTAGAAACAAAGTGGCATCACCAGAGAATTCTCTAGTGATGCCACTTTGTTTACATTCAATTTTTCTATACCATTGGAATCGAAAATGAAATTGTTGTTCCAACACCAACAATACTATCACATTCAATCTTTCCACCATGTTGCTCTACAATGTATTGAGAAATATTAAGTCCTAAACCCGAACCTACAATATCAGATGTTCTTGCTTTGTTACCTCGAAAAAACATATCAAAGATGAAAGGTAAGTCTGCTGCATCTATTCCTCGCCCGTGATCATGTACACTAACTATCAATATATTTTCTTTTTCCAACAAGGTTTCAAATGTTACTTCTATGTAGATATTCTCTTTCGCATATTTTTCAGCGTTGCTAATAAGATTCTGCATTACTTCTGCAATGCGATTTTTGTCAATCATAATTAATACGTTATCTGGCAAAGTATACGTAAATACGTAGTTCTTTTGCTTTGCATCCAAAGCATACTCTCTGAGTAATTCCTCAAAATAAGTTCTAGCATAAACCTCCTGCTTATATATAGATAACTCATTAAGCTGTGCTTTGGAATGCTCTAATATGTCATCTATTAATTTGCTCATCGCCTTTGCTTTATTAAATGCCTGTCTTGCAGAGGCCTTAATGTCTTCTGGTGTCTCGACTACATCACATAGAATCTCCTCCAGGTAACCAGTTACAGAAGCTAAAGGGGTCTTTAAATCGTGTGAAATACTAGCATACATTACTTTTTCTTTGTCTCTTATAAGTTGCTCTCTTCTATAACCATCAAGGACCTCTCCCCTCATTCGTTCAAAATCGTGACAAAGAGAGCCAAGTTCTCCATCAAAATCATAATCTACTTTAACATCAGCCTTATGATCCAACATAGATTTTGTAACTTCATGTAATTGCTTTATAGGAATCCAAACATCCTCTTTTTCAATTATTCTAATCTTTCTTATGATAAGTATAATAATGCACCAAATTGCTACCAGGATAATAATAAGCCTCCATATCCTCTCTGTAGCTATAGTCTCTTGATATGTAGTACAATCTACTAACACTATCTTATCGATGAAATTATTCTTTTGGATGGGTACTAGGTATCGACTCACTCCACCAATAGTATGCCAATCTACTTGCTCTCCCACAGAATATTCCTTGAGTGTACTAGCTTTCACAACACCATCCTTATCAAGAATACAATAAGGAAGCTCAAACTCTACTTCCTCTTTATTTTCTTCACTCTGCTCCAGTTGATAGATAAGCTGATTAACCTTTATTCGAACTTCGCCAGTCTGAATATTAAGTTTGTCATACTTAAAAAAAAGTATACCAAATGCCACTAAGATACCTGATAGAATCAAAATAATAATTCCAGTATACTGTGCTATTTGTCTTCGAACTACATTTCCCACTTGTAACCAGCTCCCCAAACTGTTTTTATGTAACAGGCACCTGCATTGGTCATTTTCTCCCTAATACGCCCAATATACACTGTGATAGTATTTACATCTACATAATCCGCATACCCCCATACACAGTCTAGAAGCTGTTCCTTTGTAAACACCTGTGATGGATGAGAAGCTAAGAAATCCAACAGTCGAAATTCTCGACTAGTTAATTCAACAGTCCTACCACACACCTTCAAGGTATAAGCATTGGAGTCTATCACTATCTCCCCCATTGCCTTGACATGTGATGTTTCCTGTGGCTTTGAAAATGAAGTATATCTGCGTATATGTGATTTCATTCTAGCCTCTAACTCTAACATAGAAAATGGCTTTGTTAGGTAGTCATCAGCACCTATACCAAGAGATAGCATTTTATCCATATCACTGGTTTTCGCTGATAAAATTATGATAGGAGCTGTTGAAGAGCTTCGAATATGTCTACAAACCTCAAAGCCATCTACCTTTGGAAGCATTAAATCTAACAGGATTAAGGTAGGTTGATACTGACTTACTAACTCAATACCTTCTTCTCCATCTATTGCTTGCTTCACTTCATATCCAGCTTTCGACAGATAATTATATAGAATCTGACGCAAATCCTTATCATCTTCAATTATAAGAATTCTTTCATTTGCCATTCCAAGCTCCCTTTCTGATTACCAATTTTGTTCTTTCAAAAAACTATAAATTGTATGTTCTCTATCTTTTTCACATTCTTGGGTATATCGACCAAGACTTAAATCACCAACAATTCTACCATCTGATAGATACAATAATCTAGTTGCTCTTGCGGCAGCCTTTAGGTCATGGGTAACCATTACAATGGTCTGTCCCTCCTCATTAATAGCGGTCATAAAATCAAGGACCTGACTACCCATACTAGAATTCAGTGAACCAGTTGGTTCATCTCCAAAAATTATATCGGCTTTACAAACCATAGCTCTTGCAATTGCTACTCTCTGCTGCATTCCACCTGAAAGTTCACTAGGGTATTTCAGGGCAGAATCTCTAAGGTCAAACCGATCTAACAACTCCCAAGTTTTTTTGTTAACAGTAGCTTTATCAAACACACCATACCCACAATAAGCAATATTTTCAAATACGTTTATATCTGTCAATAAATTGCTATTTTGAAAGATAAAGGATAGCTTTTTCTTTCTGATAGCAGCAATCTTTGACTGTTCAAGAGCTGTGACATCCACCCCCTGAATAATAACCTGTCCTGAGGTAGGGCGATCCATAGTAGACAGAGAATATAATAGGGTAGACTTTCCACTTCCACTACTTCCCATTATAATGGTAAATTCTCCCTCGTAAATAGATAAATTTATATTTTTTAACACATTATTTGATGTTTTTCCTATTATAAAACTTTTACATAAACTTTTGGTTTCAATCATAATTTTCTTCATATATTATCACTCCCTATTCTTCCATCAACTCTACTGGTGAAATTTTTCTTATTGGAAACAGCATTATCATCGTAATCATCATAATCACAGTATACATTCCACAACATACAGCTACCGTCAGCCATGCTGGTTTGTATATAAAGTTCAACCCACAGGCAAGGGAAAATAGTACAGGAGATGCGAACTCTTGTAGAACAACAGTAATACATATAGCAGCAATCGATAAAATTGTCATATGTATCATGTTCTCACGCCATATATACCCTGTACTGAAACCATAAGCTTTTAAAATTCCGTATTTTTTTCGATTTTCTCTGTTTTGAGTGTAAACCAGATTAGTTATATTAAGAATACTAAAGGTAGCAAAGGCAACAAATATTACTAGGCATATAGGATTAGCTATACTACTAACAGTATCACCTTCCTGATTAATAAAATCAAATTCCTCATAAATTCTAGACCTTGAAAACTGTTGTTCAAACTCTTTCTCAAATTCTTCATAGCTCACTCCATTCTCTAAAAAGAATAATACCGTTGATAAATCGCTATTCACTCCTAATTCATTTAAATCTCTTTGCTGTATGTAAAACGAAGTTCCACCACGCATCATAGCAGAATAACTTCCCACGATTAAAAACTTCGTTTTCTTAGCATCGATACTGATTTCGAGATACTCTCCTACTGATTTATTAACTGCCTTAAGAAACTCCTCTGAAACAGTAATCTCATGTGGGTTTACGCAAATTCTTCCTTTGGTAAATGGCACATTCCGGTATCTCTCCTCTGTAAAATTACTATATACCATTGGATTAGCCATACCAGAAGTTAAGTCACTGTCTTCAATTATCATTTTAGAATATTGCCCTTCTAAACTCATTGCCACATAGTCTTTCACATAAGAAGACTGTTTCATATATTCTATCACTTTCTCATCTCCAACCACATTAATATAACCACTGTAATCCGGCAGATTCTCCCAAATGTCCTTATCCTCGGAATAGTGGTTTAGTGTTAGAGAAACTGAGCAAGCCAAGAGACATAAATAAAAGGACACCGTTAAAATAAGAACAACTAGCAGACTCATACTACGTTTCTTAAAAATTCCGTTTATCGCCATAGAAAAAGTAGAATATGCATTTGGAATCACTGATTTACATAATTTCTTATTTGAGGAATTACTACCTATTTCCATCACTTGTATCGGAGTGATTTTACTGATTTTGTTTAACTCCCTCCAAATGTTTAATGTTAATACTACACTCATGGTAATTACCACCATAGCACTAATTAAATAAGATATGCTAGTTAAATGGAACCCTTTTATACCTCCCAATACAAGATTACTTAGATAAACCGCCAAAGGTTTTCCTAAAAAGAGCCCTAAGAACATACCAAATAACCCTGCCACCATATAGCAGTTATAGTAAATCTTCTTAATATCTGCATCCGTTTTTCCTTGTGCTTTATAGATACCAATCATTCGATATTCCTTTGCAATGGTTGCACGTATCATATAGCGAATAATAACAATGGATACAATAAAGATGATTAACGCTGCGGCAATTCCAACCCCACCAAATATACCCGACAGGATAGATAAACACATCTTGAATACCTCTCGATCAATGGTCATCACAATCTTCTCGCTAAACTGTTTTGGCAAGGAATCACTCATTTTCTTTACAGTAATACTTTCATCCTTAGTGTAAATTCTGACCGTATAAACTTGCTTTCCTTCAATACTATGCAACGTTACTGCATTCACATAAAATGGATATGTATCAATAAAACCAGAGCTACACTCTGGCGTACTAACAATTGCAGAAATTGTATACAATCTATCATCGTCTTTTCCTATTGCAATGCTATCTCCTACTTCAATGTCATATGCATCTGCGTAGATATGTGAAATCCATATCTCTTGGTCTGATGGCCCTTGTTTGTCTTCTCCTAATATAACTTGAATTGGATACCCTAAAGAAGATTTATCATTCATCTCATACACAAAAACAGACTCATTTTGTAATTTCTTATTCTCATGAAAGAAATTTGATTCTACGTACTTCGCTTCTCCAGTCTCAATTTTATCAATCAACATCATAGCCTGTTTGTCTGCTTCTAAAATCTCTTTTCCATGAGCTTCACTTAAAACAGTAAAAAACATAGGACAATTCTTCACATTATAATACTCATCTACAAAATTCTGTGTTTCCCAACCAAGGGAGATACAGGCCTGAAGAATAGCGGTAGCCATCATTAAAATCAGCATTATAATTAAAAACTGTATCTTCTTTCTCTTCATTTTCTTTATCCACATAACAAACTCTCCTATACAATCTATTTTGCGTCCCATATATAATCTAGCATAGAAAACAAAATATCAAATAACACAAATATAAACAAATTATAACAGAATAAAGGAACTTCTGTACTTTAAAATAAAAAGGCTCTCTGTCTTGTATTAGGTAGTACATAACGATCTACCTAACACTAGACAAAAAACCCAAGTTCTATAAATTATCTAGTTAATAGCTATTATCTACTAGCCTTTCATCATAAATACCATTATACATCATTGTGTTTAATCGACTTACGTTTGGCATTAGGATTCTTATTTTGATTCTCTTTCGTAATTGGAGTTTGTCCATTACACTTTTCCATTCTGGCTATCTTGTTGTCTGGTTGGCTATCTTTTGGCATAGTAATTCCTCCTTTCTTCCTATACTGTTATTTGTTACCCATGACTCAAGTTCTTATACGAGACATAGAATTACTTTTCCTTCCATGTTTGATAATGGCTTGTCAATAATTCAAAAGAATTATTGCAACATTTATAACCCCTAAGTTGTGTAGTAAGCAGAAAACAAACAGAAGGAGGATACATATGAAAAATAAATGCTTCATCTTTTTTACAATGTTCATACTACTAGTCACTACAATAATATCCTGTAGCTCTAAGAGCGAGTCTACGAAAGATGCCACAAACATGGAGGCTTATGAGGAACCAAGCTATAATATGGAGACAGAAACTATGCCTTTATCAGAACAAAAGGCTGTAAGGGATAGCATTGAAGAAGACTTAGACAATAACACAGAGCAGTACAATGCAATCAAGGAAAATAAGTTTATCCTAGTAAAGGACTGCTCTACTTCTACCTTTTCCGCTGATGTGGATACTGCCTCTTACACAAAATTTAAATCCATGATTCAAGAAGGAGATCTTTATAATACAAGTTCCCTTCGTATCGAAGAAATGTTAAATTACTTTCACTATAATTATGTAGGACCTAAGACAGGAGAACCTTTTGGAATAAATACAGAGGTTGGTGTCTGTCCTTGGAATCAAAACTCTAAAATACTGTCAATCGGTTTACAAGCTAAGGAGCTTGATTCAGATAATTTTCCTAAATCTAATTTAGTATTCTTACTGGATACCTCTGGCTCTATGGCAGACGTTGATAAGCTTCCTCTTATGGTGCAAGCCTTTAAGTTACTAGTGTCCGAATTAGGAGAAAATGATAGAATTTCCATTGTTACCTATGCTGGCTCCGATGAGATATTACTAGAAGGAAAAAACGGTGACGACAAGCTAGAAATAGTCAACGCATTAGAAAATCTTACTGCTGAAGGCTCAACAAACGGCTCTGCGGGAATTCAAACTGCCTATGAACTGGCAGAAAAGTATTATATCCAAGGTGGTAATAATAGAGTCATACTAGCAACAGATGGAGACTTAAATGTTGGAGTGACAAGTGAAGATGGCCTTACTGAACTAATCGAAGAAAAAAGAGAATTAGGAATCTACCTGTCTGTATTAGGCCTTGGTGCTGGTAACTACAAGGATAATAATCTAGAAGCTTTGGCTGACAACGGCAATGGCAATTATAATTACATCGATAGTAGACAGGAAGCTAAGAAAGTCTTAGTGGAAGAAATGGGTGGCACACTAGTTACTGTTGCCAAAGATGTAAAGTTACAAGTGGAATTTGATCCAGATACTGTAGAAAGTTATCGACTAATTGGTTATGAAAATCGCATGTTACGTACGGAGGACTTTAAAGATGATACTAAGGATGCTGGAGAACTGGGTGCAGGCCATCAGGTCACTGCCCTTTATGAGATTGTTCTAAAAGGAAATGATGCTGGAGAACTAGGCACACTACACCTAAGATATAAAAAGCCAACGTCAGATACTAGCAGTCAAATAGATTATTCTATACAAACTGTAACGAATCAAAGCTCCTCCAATAATTTAAGATTTGCTTGCGCAGTTGCCCAGACTGGCATGCTTTTAAGAAATAGTGAGTATATAAAGAGTGGTTCCTATGAGGATATTTTAACCACTTTAAACTCCTTACCTATCACTGATGATCCATATAAAATGGAATTTAAAGACTTAGTAGATCAACTAAGAATACAACTGGAATCAAAAGAATAGTTAAAAGGGGCTGTAAAAAAAGTCCCTTAATAGAAAAATCGCTGTAAGCATGGAGCTTACAGCGATTTTTTGGTATAATTAATTATGCAATTAACCAATTACACTAATAATAATTCTACACCAAGAC
>JAEZQN010000209.1 GCA_023441145.1 Bacillota bacterium | reverse complement strand
TCACAAGGGTCCCTACAGGCGTCTTTTCTTCCAACTCTGCAATAAAACTTAAAAATTCATCACTAGCACTTTTTGTCAAAGCATCAAAAGCCTCGATATTCTTTAAATCACTTTCTGAGGTTTGATAATCCGAATAAATTGTCTGAATATCTTGTATTGCTTCAATCTTCGCATCAATACTATCATATTCGTCTTTTGAATTATTATAAACTAAGAAAGAGGAAACAAAGATACCTACTGCCCCTAACAAAGATACAGCCAATAATAGTAATGGAAATAACATGGTACTGTCTGCTATTGGTTTTACTGAATACTCAGCTGGAGTGAAGTCAATAGGATTGATTGCGGCACCAATACAGGACAAGAAGACACTTGGATTACTCTCTATCTCCACAGACATCATGTCAAAGGTTATATTATTAAGCTGACACAATGACTTAACTTCAAATCCCAACTCGTTCCTGATAAGCTCTTCAATGCCTTGAATCTTAGTACCCTCACCAGTAATATAAAAGCTGTCGATTTTCTTACCTGGATGTCTAGTAACAAAATAATCGATTACTCTACTAATATTAGAAAGAAGGGTCCCAAGAGAACTGGTAACGTCACTTTTTGCACTATCTTTGATGGACTGCTGGGTAAATTCCTCTGATATGTCCTCTAAGGTAAAGGCTACCTCGTCATTAGTATCAAAATGTGGGTTAATCAGTGTTTCCTTGTTAAGCAGTCCCATAGCATCACTATAATTACTTACTTGAAATACAGTATTACTAATAACAGAGGAAGCAATGGAGGTAGTACCATAAGGTATCGTTCGTTGTAGCAGTAGACTTTCACTCTCTAATAAATTAATCACTGAATTCTGGTCATTAATTTGAACTACAAGATTAACTCCTGCACCAACCTGTCCCCGTAATAGCTGATAAGAACTATTACCTGTATAATCTATAGAAACAATATGTAAATTCATCATTTCAGCTAGCTCAAAGTAGGGCTTAACCAATAACGCAGGGGCTGCCAAAACAAGAATACGCATTTGCTTCAATTCTTTTGTATTAATCTTCTCTAATACACAATAGGTAAGATCATACTCCTCAATATTCACTGGAAAATAATCTTTTGCATTAGTTTTAATAATATCTTCTACTTGATTATCCTTCACTAATGGAATCAATGCCTCACGACTGGCAATCTTTGTAGAAGACAACGTAAATACTACCTTCTCCGTCTTTATATCAGCTAAATTCAGCTGTTCCCTCAAGATAGTTGCGAGTGCAAGCTTATCTCTAATAATACCATCTTCCACTACACCTGCTGGTGTTTCAAAGGAAATGCTGCGATATACATGTGGATTTTTCTTCTTATAATCCACTTCACATACCCTAATAATCTGTTGACCAATCTCAATACTTAATACTTTATTGCCCAATTTGATTCCTCCCCCTGGGTTAGCCTTCTCTACTGTCTGACAAGAATATCAGCTTAAATAATAATTCATATACCAGTCTATCAAACGAGTACCCCACAACACACTTACCATTATTCCCATACTTAAATAAGGGCCAAAGGCAAGAACGTGGTCTACTCCTGTTATTTTCATCCGCGCAATATGTAGGATAGAGCCAAATACACATCCTAAAAAGAAGGATAATAGCACTAGCTTCCACCCTATTAACAATCCAACAGCCGCCATAAGTTTACCATCTCCATCTCCCATTCCTCTCCCTTTTGTCAGAAGAATAATGAGATATATGAAGCCACTAACTACAAAAAAACCGATTACATAATCACCCCAATGGGCTAAATCGGTTATAACACGAACGATACCTAAACAAAAAATAAAAATATTAAATCCTAATGGGATTTCAAAGGTTCTAAAATCAATCATACTTAAAGCCAACAATGCAGAAAATAATAATGCATAAAGTAAGGTTTCTATAGATAAACCATAGTTTAGAGTAATTAATAGATACATACTACCATTGAAAAGCTCTATCATAGGATATTGGAGTGATATATGCTCTTTACACTTTCTGCATTTTCCACCAAGACGCACATAGCTAAACACTGGTATCAGATCATACCATTTTAACTGATACTCACAGTTCATACAGTGGGAACGGCTAGTGATAAAATTTTCCTTTTTGGGAATTCGATAAATTAATACATTCAGAAAGCTACCAATTATAATACCATATAAAAAAACAATAAGATAAAGTAATACGTCCACTGTCATTCACACTTTCTATTGCTGTATTTTACCACTAAAAAGCAAAAGGTTCTCTTTACAACTGTTCCATAACCAAGGTCACCAAGACCTTAGTTATGGAAGCTGTTATGTAACTATTCTGTTTAATGATTGTTAAAATAGGTTTTAAAGGCTACTAATAATTAAGCACCTGTTGTTGGTGTTGGTGCTGCAACTGTCTCAACCAAAACACTACCATCAGTCACCGTAATTCTGAATGAACTAGTACCATCATTTGGCGTTGGATATATAGGATTGCCATCTGTATCATTTTCAATGTTATCTTCAAAAAGATCCACGAAGTTTCCTCCTAGACCACTAGAGGTAGATCCAGCTCCCAAATTACTAATTACAAATACACCGTCATCACTTCCTGTATAGCTAGGATCTGCTAGTGTAACTTCTGCAGCTAGTTTCAAGCTATCTCTGTTAGCATCATCAACTGTTGACTCAGCACCTCCCACATACTTTACAAGTTGCAAACCAATAACACCAATTAGTACTGCCATAATAGCAATAACTACAATGAGTTCCACAAGGGAAAAACCTTTGTTTAACTTCGTTTTTTGTTCTCTAACCTCTTGCATATTATTTCTCTCCTTTTCGTTTTTTCTCTATTATAAACAATACAAATCTAGCCACCCCCGACTCTTTTTGTAATGTATATAACCTATAGTTTCGTATCCAAATCGTTATACATCTGAAGCATTGGACTCATAATTGCAGCCACAAGTACACAGACAATAACAGCTAATACAATAATAATGATTGGTTCTAAAGCTGCGGTTAAACCTTGAGAAGCAACCTCCACTTCCTCATCATAGTAATCTGCAAGTTTGTTTAACATCCCCTCAATGTTACCAGTTTCCTCTCCGATATGAGTCATATGGTGTACCATAGGGGGAAAGATACCAGAGGCTTTTAATGGTACTGATAAAGGAACACCTCTCGCTACTTCCGTCTTAGCGTTTAATAACACATCACGAACAATTTTATTATCGATGGTCTTTGCTGTAATATCCAGTGCTTCAATAAGAGGAATACCTGCTACAAGTAAGGTACTGATTGTCCTGGCATATCTAGCAGAATAGGTCTTAATGTTTAGTTTTCCAAAGATCGGTGCCTTAAGTGCTACCTTAGCAAAGAAGATCTCTCCCTGAGGAGACTTCTTAAACATAATAATTGCTCCGACAATTATACCAAGTACTAACAGAAGAATTGGCCACTTGGTTAACACAAAATCACTGGCGTTCTTAATAATTCTCGTAAGAAATGGAAGCTCAGAACCCATAGAGGCAAATAAACTCTCAAAATTAGGGATTACAACTACTAACATAACAATAACAACAATTAAGGCTACAATTCCTACTACGCAAGGATAGATCGCTGCTTTTTTAATTAAAGCTTTTATTCTATTTTCCTTCTCAAAATGAGTGGCCATACGCTCAAATGCAATCTCAAGATTACCAGAAGCTTCTCCTGCCTCCACCATATTAAGTAGAATAGGTGGAAATACCTTTCCTTGCATTCTCATAGCAGTTGCAAGGTTGTCCCCCTTCTCTACAGCAGTCTGAGTACCTTTGATGGCTTCTGCTAGCTTCTTATTGGCAGTCTGCTCACTCATCATGTCTAGTGCATTAATGATAGATACACCAGCGGAAAGTATACCTACAAACTGTCTACAGAATAAGCTGAGGTCCCTAGCCTTTAACTTCCCTCCAAAAGAGATATTGATATCCTTTGACAACACAGATTGCCTAGATACATTAATTGGAATTAATCCATCTGCTTTTAACTGTGCAATAACCTTATCTGCAGAAGCAGCTTCCATGCTTCCTTTTTTCTCTTTACCATCCATACCAATGGCACTATATGAAAAGCTATCCATCTCGCTTCCTCCCCAAAACACTACATAAATCGTGCTCAAATATCCTTTATCTTATGTATATAACATCAACTTATGGCAACCCTCTATCAAGATAACACCTAAAAATCAACTCACTTACATCATGAATACCTTGCGACTCATAGTCACTGGATCCTGTGAAAAGGCGATGCACTTCTCTGCATCAATGACTCTCTTAGAATACATTTCAAAGAGGGCATCATCTAAGGTCTGCATACCTGCTTTTCGGTTTGTTTGCATAACAGATTGAATCTGATGAGCTTTCGCCTCACGAATCAGATTGCGTATAGCACTATTGGCATGCATTACTTCATAGGCAGCTACACGACCATTGCCACTAGCTAAAGGTATTAACTGCTGAGACACAATACATTCAATTACACTAGCTAACTGAATACGTATTTGTTGCTGCTGGTATGGGGGAAACACATCAATAATACGATCAATGGTGTTGGCTGCTCCTATCGTATGTAGGGTGGAGAATACGAGATGACCAGTTTCTGCTGCCGTTACTGCAATTGAAATGGTATCTAAATCACGCATCTCTCCCACTAGAATAACATCAGGATCCTGCCTTAAGGCTGAACGAAGGGCAGAAGCAAAGCTTTCTGAGTCATTCCCAATCTCCCTTTGATTCACAATTGCTTTCTTGTGCTTATGTAGGTATTCAATTGGATCCTCTAACGTAATAATGTGAGAGTTGTAATTTTCATTGATAATGTTTATTAAAGAGGCTAAGGTTGTAGATTTACCACTTCCTGTTGGTCCTGTTACCAAAACCAACCCTCTTTTTTTGTTCGTAAGTTCCACTACAGAGTTAGGTATTCCTAAATCCTCAGGCTTCGGTATCGTTACACCTACAAGACGAATTGCTGCTGCATAGGAGCCACGTTGCTTAAAAATATTTACACGATAGCGCCCTAAATGCTGAATTGCATAGGAGAAATCTACCTCTCCCTTTTCTTCCAAAATCACCCTATGTTTTTCGTCCATAAGAGCCATAACCATATTCACAGTATCATCCGGAGCAAAAGCTGGTGTCCCGATATTAATAAGTTCTCCATTCACACGGCACTTAGGAGGTACCCCAACGGTAATATGTACGTCTGATGCTCCCTTTTCATTAGCCATAACCAAAAGTTCTTTCATTGTTATCATATCTATTGTTCCT
Organism: Bacillota bacterium; assembly: GCA_023441145.1. GTDB lineage: Bacteria > Bacillota > Clostridia > Lachnospirales > Lachnospiraceae > KM106-2. The sequence continues at coordinate 467 of JAEZQN010000209.1, read as the reverse complement.
CATTCCTATGGTCATATTTACAAGGAAAACTACTCAAATGTAACTCGTATCATCTCAGCTACAGAACTGATTCCCTCAACAACACATCGACTAGCACTCATCCGAAGAGTCTGCATACCTTTACTAATTGCTTCTGCCTCAATTTCATCTGCCCTCTTATGTTCACTAATCATTCTTTTTAATGTAGGTGTAATACTCATAATCTCATAGATACCAATACGTCCAAAGTATCCTGTTTCTCCACAGACTTCACAACCAACAGGCTCATAAATAGCTAAATCCTGATCTAGTGGAACCTTTAATAGCTTCTTATCCATATTGGTAGCCAGTACTTTTCTCCTGCAATTTAAACAAAGACGTCGTAGTAAACGCTGTGCAATTACTCCTACTGTAGAATCCGCAATTAAGTAGCTCTCCACTTCCATATCCTCTAATCTGGCTATGGAACTAGCTGCACTATTCGTATG
>JAEZQN010000192.1 GCA_023441145.1 Bacillota bacterium | reverse complement strand
ACCTTATGTCATCCAACTGCTTACTAGAGGCAACTACCGTCTTATTAATATTAGCAGTTTCACAATTCACCTGACGATTGATAGAGTTTCGCATCTCTTTTACAATACGAACATTTTCAAAATTCATCAAAGCGATATGTGCCTCCATAACATTGAGTGCCTCTACAATCTGGGAACCTTCTTTGATGTAAACAACATAATATTTTTTTCTAAGTATTATTTTAGCATCAATATCAAATACTTTGAATATTTCCTGTAATTGCTTAGCCTTGGCATTGGTTGCTACGGCCATCTCAAAATGGTAGGTCTTAGCAGGGTCACTAATCGAACCAACTGCTAAAAATGCTCCTCGTAAGAAAGCCCTTTTACAACAAGAGTTCTGTACCACTAGGTTACTTACTACAGACAAATCTTCTTTGATATCCCCATCCTCACTTATAAGTTTAGTAGCTTGTAGAACTCTATAAGAGTCCTGTTTGTTCTTTACTGTCAGCAGATAGGTTTTACTTCTTTTTAAGTACTTATTTCTTTTAATAGAAATTTCAGTATTTATATTAAATGTTTTTTTCAATAATGTAAAGTATTTTCTTGCTACAGGGAGAATTTCTGTATGAATCTGTATGGAATATTCATCCTTTGGATTGATGGAAATATTACCACATAAGCTTATAATCGCTGCTATCTCTGCAATCTGACAATGACGCCCCCTGCTATATTGTTTTGATAATTCTTCCTTTACTTCCCTCGAAAATGACATCTATATCCCCTCTATTTCTTTCTAAGAGTATCCTTTTCAATATCCCTATGTTCTGCTTTCACACCATAGGATAACTTAGATAAACGATTGGTTATTTCATTAGCTAAGGTTACTGAGCGATGTTTACCTCCTGTGCATCCAATGCCAATAACCAACTGATTTTTTCCTTCTAAAATATAATTTGGAATTAAAAACTGTATCATATCCTCCAGTTTAACTAAAAATTCCGTAGCTGCAGGTGATTTCATAACAAAATTTGATACTGGCTCATCATTTCCACTCATCGCCTTAAGTTCTGATACATAGTATGGATTTGGCAAAAAGCGCACGTCGAACACCAAATCACAGTCTGTAGGGATTCCGTATTTAAACCCGAAGGATAGAACAGTAATATAGAAATTCCCATACTTCTCTTTACTTAAAAATATCTTATCTATCTCACCCTTTAGTTCGCGAACCAATAGCATACTAGTGTCGATAATATAATCTGCTTGTTTTTTAAGGAATGCTAGCTTTGTTCGTTCTAGCTCTATACCCTTATCCACTCTGCCTTCTCTTGCAAGAGGATGAGTTCGTCTTGTCTCTTTATATCGTTTCACCAAGACTTCTGTACTGGCATCTAAGAATAGGATTTCATATGCAATATTGGCTTCCGCCAGGTCCTCTAGAATTCCTTCCAGGCTGTGTAGATTTTGTCCACTTCTAATGTCAACACCCAATGCCACCTTATCTATATTAGCTGAACTCTCAGCTGTTAGTTGTGCAAACTTTAATATCAGCTGAATAGGGAGATTGTCTACACAAAAATATCCCATATCCTCTAGCATCTTAAGCACTGAACTTTTACCGGCACCAGACATGCCTGTTACCATAATAAACCTCATAGCCATCCTTCCCTTTCAAAGACTTTTCACTGTCTTTTAAGCTTCTTTAGAAAATTGTCCAATCATGCGTACTTCTGGTTCTAGGTTAACCCCAAACTGCTCAAATACTCTACGTTGCACCTCATCAATCAATGTTACCACTTCTGTGGCTGTACCACCACCTAAATTAATGACAAATCCACAATGTTTGTCGGAAACCATGATGTTACCCACTTTATACCCTCGTAATCCACTATCCATAATTAACTTTCCAGCAAAATACCCCTCTGGACGTTTAAAAGTACTACCTGCACTGGCATACTCCAAAGGCTGTTTATCCTTTCTTCTAGTGGACAAGTCTTCTGTCTTTGCTTTAATCTGTTCTGGGTCTCCTAAAAGAAATTCGAATACCGCTTCTAACACTACATAATCTTTTCTCTGAATAATACTAGTACGGTATCCTAGCTCTAATTCCTCTCTAGTCAGTACACGTATTACTCCATCCTCACTAATTACAGAAGCACTAATAATATTATCTTTAATCTCACCACCGTAAGCTCCAGCATTCATGGCGACTGCTCCACCTAAGGTTCCAGGAATTCCAGAAGCATATTCAAATCCTGTTAGTCCCTGTCTCGCAACGGTAGCTGCTAGCTTACTAAGAAGAATACCAGCTCCGGCTGTAACTCTATATTTGTCGCCTTCTAGCTTTTCAAAGGTTACTTTATTAAAGCGATCAGCCACCTGAATTATCACACCTCGATATCCATAATCTCCAACCAAAAGATTACTTCCATTTCCAATAATGTAATATGGCAGATTGTTCTGTTTACAAAATAATATTGTGAGAGAAATCTGTTCTGGAGAATCTGGGGTAACATAATAATCTGCTGGCCCACCTATACGAAAGGTGGTGTGGAGCTTCATCGGCTCCTCTATCAGTACATTCTCTTCTCCTACAATTTCACCTAGTTTTTCTTTTATTACTCTATCCATAAGCCTACCTATTTCTATAATTTCTATAGTGCTAGTATATGAAACTGACACCATTTATACTATTATAAATCTGTTTGCCCTAATTTATTTAACAAGCAATTTATTGTTATCATACAATACCTTTTGCATGAAATCAACCTTATAACCTAAAAGGTAGAAAGTAATATAAAAAACTGTTGTAGGAAAATTACACAACCATACAACAGTTTTTTGTTAGTTTATTCTAATACTAGGCGAGCAGAGCCGTAAATACCAGCATCATTGCCTAAAGTAGCCAAACAAAAATGTTTATCTTTTAAAGCAAACATAACTTTATCATTATAATTTTTCTCAATAACGTCAATTAAGATAGTTCCTGCTTTGGATACTCCACCTCCAATAACAAAGGCTTCCGGATCCATGATTTGAGCAATGTGAGAGCAGGCAAGTCCTAAGTTATTACCTAGATTCTCCACTAGCTCCATAGCCAAAGCATCGCCCTGTTTTGCATAGTCAAATATATCCTTTGCAGTAAGTGGCTCTATCTCTCGTAATGGAGATGGTGTTGTTACAAGGGCTAACGTACGTTTTGCTTCCTTTACAATACCAGAGGCTGATGCATATTGCTCTAAGCAACCTTTTTTCCCACAGCCACATGTATCTGGTTCATCCATACGCATTACCAAATGACCAATCTCTCCTGCAGCACCATTAGAGCCAGTAAGAATTCTTTCATTCAGAATAACTCCTCCACCAACTCCTGTTCCTAGAGTAATCATAACAAGGCTTTTAAAGCCTTTTCCTCCACCTTTCCACATCTCACCTAAGGCAGCTACATTAGCATCATTACCAACCTT